>JBPOHB010000065.1:0-1744 GCA_052036055.1 Bacillota bacterium
ATCTTATTTGAATTCTTCGTGCAAAAAAATAATAGGTTTGCTTTTGCAACATTTAATCGCTCTTATCTGTATATAGGGTAGAACAGGAAATCTGTAAAGCAATGTTGAAAGGACAGTCAATATGAAAACGATTCAAAGAATTCTCGTGGCATTTCTCAGTGTTTTAATGATTGTTTGCCTTGCCGCTTGCGGATGCAAAACCGCATCAGCCGCATCTTCTGCTTGTCGTGCAGAGCAAATCGCGAATCCGTATACCGAATGCAAGACACTTGAGGAGGCTGAAAAGATATCAGGTGTTACGATTCGGGTTCCGTCCACGATCACAGATGAATTTTCTATCTGCACATACCGCGCGATGGAAGGCATGATTGAGATTACTTATACGGACGGCAAGAATGGCGATGAGATTAACATCCGCAAAGGAACGGGCTCGAACGATATCAGCGGTGATTATAACAATTACGCCGAAACAAACAAGGCTACCGTCGAAGCGAACAGCGTTACGTTAAAAGGCGATAACGGTAAAATATCTCTTGCAGTATGGACCGCGGACAATCAGGCGTACGCTGTCTTCGCCTCTATATCTGGGGCTGGAGTTGACAAGACAATGATGATGGACATTATTAATTCGATTGACTCTGCCGACAAGGAAAGTATAAATGACAGCGAAACGACGGCTGACACGATGGACAATGGCTGAGAATAAGCGAGGGGATTTTTCCATGAGAGTCCGGGGCGCATATGCATTTGAAAAGGCAATAAAGAGTCTGGGAGGCTGTGAATATGAGCCTGGATGCCCTATTGGGCATCCAGGCCCTGGCTTCCCGTTTATGGAAAAGGCGCCTGAAGGACTTGTTGGTGCGGATTATGAGCCGGTTGCCTATAACGGATAAGTGAGGAAGTTTAATCTCAACAATACGATTAGAGGGAAAACATGGAATTGCCAGTTTGTATACTCGGATATAAGAATGATTTCCTCCATGAGATGATGGCCGTGGCTCAATTAGTTTGGGCTGCCCTTGTGAGCCGGTTCGCCGCCGCTATGCCGTCCGGGAAGATTAACGCGAAAAAACAGGTAGAGCAGAATCTTCAGGCGGAAAGACTATTGGATGATTACGGAAACAGCATCCTCCGTTTTGCCTATTCGTATCTGCACAATATGAGTGACGCAGAGGAAGTTCTTCAGGATACGTTGCTTCGGTTTCTTCAGACTGAACCGCAATTTGAAAATGAGGCGCATAAAAAGGCATGGCTTCTCCGGGTAGCCGGGAACCTCAGCAAAAATCGCATCGATTATAACCGTGTCCGCAGCGCCGATGAGCTGAGCGAAGAAATGGTTTCTGAGCAGCGGGACGACCTTTCCTTTGTATGGGAAGCCGTAAAAGATTTGCCCGTCAAATATCGTGAAGTTATTCATTTGTTTTATCAGGAGGGATATCAAACGGCAGAAATTGCGTCTCTCCTGCATGAGAACAAGGCTACTGTGCGTTCTCGACTGAACCGCGGAAGAGCGAAGCTCAAAGAGGTTCTGAAGGAGGCGTATGACTTTGAGTAAAAAGTATGATGAACTTATGGAGCATGTTGTTGTAACGTCTGAAATACGCAGGCGAATTCTTGATAATGTCCGAGAAGATGTAGCGAAGCCTAGAGCGAAGATCGTGAAATTCCCACATTGGAAGAAATATGTAGCTGCCGGTTTTGTCATCGTCCTGAGCGGGGTTTTGTCAGTGTCCGCCCTTCTTCA
>JBPOHB010000145.1:0-5868 GCA_052036055.1 Bacillota bacterium
ATGCAAAAGCTGCAAATACGGAAATTGTCGTCGCGATTAACAAGATGGACAAGCCGGGAGCAAACGTTGATAAGGTTAAGCAGGAGTTGTCTCTTCACGGAGTAATTCCTGAAGAGTGGGGCGGAACAAATGTTATGGTTCCTGTTTCCGCTAAAACGGGTGATGGCATTGATGATCTTCTTGAAATGGTTTTGCTGACCGCTGACGTTCTCGATCTTCGTGCTGACCCGAATAAGCAGGCAAAAGGCACCGTAATCGAAGCAAAACTTGACAAGAGCAGAGGCCCTGTTGCAACGGTTCTCGTTCAAAGGGGTACGCTACGATCGGGAGATACGGTTGTGACTGGCTCTATTGTTGGTCGCGTTCGTGCTATGTCGGATGATAAAGGTGCCGTCGTTAAGAAGGCAGGACCGTCAATTCCCGTTGAAATCCTCGGACTTCCCGAAGTTCCAGATGCTGGCGAGATTTTCTATGCGGTTACCGATGAGAAGGTCGCTCGACAGTTAGTCGAGAAGCGCAGGGTGAAACAAAGAGAAGATCAGCTGAGGAAGAGCTCACGTATGACACTTGAAACGCTTTCCCAGACGCTTGCTGCTGGAGAGGTTAAAGATCTTAATTTGATTGTTAAGGCGGATGTTCAGGGTTCTGTTGAAGCAGTCATGCAATCGCTTGAAAAACTCTCAAGCGATGAAGTACATGTAAAGATTGTTCATGGCGCTGTTGGTGCGATAACGGAATCTGATATTGTACTTGCTGATGTATCCAATGCGATCATCATTGGATTTAATGTCCGCCCTGCAACGAATATTGCTGACAAAGCAAAAGAAGTTGGTGTAGACATCAAACTCTATCGTGTAATCTACAGTGCGATTGAAGATGTTCAGGCGGCTATGAAGGGCTTGTTGAAGCCAACTTTTGAAGAGGTTATTTTGGGACACGTTGAGATTCGTCAGACTTTCAAAGTATCCAATATCGGAACAGTTGGCGGCGCATATGTTACTGACGGTAAAGTATTCCGTTCTTCGGAGAT
Organism: Bacillota bacterium; assembly: GCA_052036055.1. Lineage (GTDB taxonomy): Bacteria > Bacillota > Clostridia > Saccharofermentanales > Saccharofermentanaceae > Firm-13. The sequence goes on from JBPOHB010000145.1 coordinate 1,031, forward strand.
TCGCGTTGTGCGTGATGGAATCGTCATTCATGAGGGCAAGCTTGCATCACTGAAGAGATTCAAAGACGATGCCAAAGAGGTTGCTGCTGGCTTTGAATGTGGTATATCAATTGATGGATTCAACGACATCAAAGAAGGTGACATTATCGAAGCATTCGAAATGAAAGAAATTGAGAGAAAATAATTAGATACTTTCATTTTACTTGAAAGGAACTTGGTGGCCGTGTTATGAAGATAGACCGATCAAGACGTGTCGGCGATGAAATGCAAAAAATCGTCTCGCAAATTCTACGAGAAGACGTTAAGGACCCCAGAATTCCTTTATTGACATCGGTGGTTGAAGTTCGCATGTCGCATGACTTAACCCACGCGACAATCTACTTATCCGTTATGGCAGATGCAAAAGGAAAAGAGGCTTGCATTGCTGCGGTAGCAAGCGCATCTGGTTTCATGCGAAGAGAGATATGCAAGAGAATCAATCTTCGCGTTGCGCCCGAATTGCATTTCGAGTTAGATGAGACGATAGAGAAGGGCATGAGACTCATGAATCTGATCGACCAAACGGTGAAGGAGGATCGATCACGTGAATGAGTGTGCTTTGACGATTGCATGTGCGCTTCTCGAGTTTTCCGAGAAAGACAAGGAAATCCAAATCTTCCCACATGTCCGAGTTGACGGAGATGCATTAGGTGCATCCTCAGCGATGGCGATAGTCTTGCAAAAACTGAACATTTCATCACATATTTACATTGATGAACCGATCCCTGACAGGTTGGAATTCATTTCGTCGGCGAAGTCATTCACGATTCATTTTGACGAGAGTCAACTTGATTCATATTATCGTTCGCAAGGAGCGGCTCTGGCTATTGATTGTTCTGATGCAGGAAGGATGGGCCGTGCAGGCGCGCTTTTTGCGAAGGCAAATAGACAATATGTTATTGATCATCATGTTTCAAGTGGACAGTCTTTCGGATTTCGTTATATTGAACCGAAGGCATCTGCCGCATCTGAGATGGTGTTGTCAGTCATTCGGATTCTTGAGGAGAAAACGCACAAAGAGCTTCTGGATGCAGATGTCGCAAATTGTCTTATGGTAGGCATACAATCAGATACAGGTCGTTTCACTTTTCAAAATACGACATCTGATACATTCCGCGCGGCGGCGGAGCTTCTGGATGCCGGTGCAAATGTTCACGATAACGGGTACAATTTATTTGATTTGACGAATATTGCAAGACTCAAACTTACATCGCAAGCGCTATCAAACGCGAAGCTTTTCTATGAAGGGAAACTTGCGATGACAGTCGTGACGCAAGAGATGATTCGCTGCGCGCAAGCATCAGAAGATGCCGCTGACGGTTTGGCGGCAAATCTTCGGGACATAAAGGGCGTGATTGTCTCTTTTGTTCTGCGCGAAACGACAGACGGAGAAATCCGCGTTAATATTCGCAGCTATGATCCTTTTGATTCTGCCGCTTTTGCCGCAGAATTTGGTGGCGGCGGGCACCATCGCGCCGCTGGATTTACCGTAGAGAACATGACTGCAAGCGAACTATTCCGTTTCATTATCGAAAAGGTCGGTGAGTACTTATCGAGAGCTTAATTGTGTCACCGAAAGCGAATATATCGGGTATTATTGTCGTAAATAAACCTGAAGGAATTACTTCATTTCAGGTGATTAGCCGTCTTCGACGCATTCTTGGAGAGAAAAAAATCGGGCACTGTGGCACACTGGATCCTTTTGCAACGGGTGTTCTTCCTGTATGCATCGGGAAAGCAACACGTGTGGTGCGATATATGGACGGCTATGACAAGAGTTATCGATGTACGGTGTCTTTCGGCGCGTTCACTGATACGCAAGATAGAGAAGGAACTGTTATCGGGGGCAGAATGCCGGAATTGCATGAGCTTGCTTCTATGAAAGCAGATGACTTCTCTGGTCTTCGTTCCATTTTCGCCTCCTTCATTGGGGAACAGTATCAGAAACCACCCATGTATTCAGCAATTAAGATTGATGGGAAGCCCTTGTACGAATATGCTCGGAAGGGCATATCTATGGATGTCACCCCAAGGCGCATTGTGATATATTCATGCGAGATTCATTCGATTTCTGTTGATGACGGCTTGACGGCAGATTTCACTGTGTCATGCTCAAAAGGCACGTATATTCGTACAATTTGCAATGATCTTGGCATGAAGTCAGGTTATGGAGCACATGCGAAGGCACTTGTTCGTACGTCATGCGGACCTTTTCGCATGGAGAATGCTTATTCGCTTGAAGAAATAGAAGAAGCTGTGACACGAGGGGAACTCGATTCGATACTTCTGCCCGAAACACAGGCTATTACGCAATTGCCGATTGTGGAACTTACGAAGGATGAGGCAATTGATATAAGGTTAGGCAGACAGCTTCTCTTGTCGCAGTTTGAAGGCCGAATCGATAAGCCAGATGAGGATGCACCGAAGGTTCGATATGCGTTATTTTGTGAGAAAAATTGGATTGCCGTTGTTTTCCCGGATGTAAAAGAAGGCGAAGACATTTTACGGATTGAAAGGGTAATAGTGTAATTGTGAAGACGTGGGTTTTTAGTGAAACAGGATTAGGTCTTCTATCAGGTCCGCAAGAATTTGCATCAACCGCTGAGAACGGTCGTGCAGTGGCACTGGGCTATTTTGATGGTGTTCATTTAGGACATCTGCAAATTCTTCATGCTATGAAGAAACGCGCGAGTGAGCTGATGATTCCGTCGCTCGTGCATACTTTTTCCTCTCTGCCAAAGTCAAAAGAAGTAGCGGATAATGCGGGCCTCCTGATTACGACCCTTGAAGAGAAATGCGCCATTTTCTCGGCAGAGGGGATGGATGAGACGGCGATTTTTCCCTTTACGGATGCGATTGCTTCACTGCCAGCCAAAGATTTTCTCGAATTCCATATCCGGAAATTACTGCGAGCGAGAGTGGTGATTGCCGGCGCCGATTATCGCTTCGGACGAAACCGCGAAGGGGACATGCGGCTTCTTTCTGATTGGGGGAAGCAAAATAATATTGAAGTCATTTGCGTCGAACCGATTCAAATTGATGGTCGGATCGTATCCAGCTCTTGGATCCGAGACTGTATTTCCTCTGGAAATGTTTCTCTAGCGGAGAAGCTTCTTACTCGGCCCGTGTCATATGAAGGCATTGTTGTGGAAGGGAAAAAACTTGGCAGGCGTCTTGGATTTCCGACGGCTAACATAGTCGTTCCTGCGCAAAAAGTGATTCCCCAATTTGGCGTATATGCTTCAACAGCGTCTTTTGATGGTAATGACTTTCCGGCCATAACGAATGTTGGACTTCGACCAACCGTGAATGCCACGGATATTGCACCTAATATCGAGACGCTTATTTTCGAGTGTCAGGAATTGCTTTATCAGAAACGACTACGCGTTTCTCTTTTGAAATATATCCGATCTGAAAAGCAATTTGATAGTATGGAGGAATTGCGCGTACAGATTTCAAGAGATGTGGAAGAAGTGAGGCACTTTCACGAGAATTGAAATCCGTACTGGTCGAATTGAACTTCAAATGTTATGATGAGCAAAGATCATTCGCGTGCCCGTGTGACGAATTGAATATTTTGAGGTGAAACGTATGTACGTGCTCTTGCTTTCTGCAGTAACTAAGGTTAGTTTCCCTGGTCTTGGCATTCATAATCTGCCAATTGATCGGGTTGCTTTTTCAATCGGATCATTTGAGATCTACTGGTATAGCATATGCTTGATTCTTGCTTTCTTCTCATGTGTGGGACTTGCTATGCTGCAAGCTAAGAAGCATGATCTGACGCCTGATCATGTCATAGATTACGCTTTGGTTTGCATACCGTCTGCTTTGGTCGGCGCACGCCTTTACTATGTTGCTTTTGACTGGGATTCATATAAATCCGATCTCAAATCAATTCTGGATATTCGCAGTGGGGGGCTTGCCGTTCTGGGCGGCGTTCTTGGCGCTCTGATCGCGGCATATATACTCACCAAAATCAAGAAGCTTCATTATGTCCAGGTTCTGGGCGCATTGATTGTATACATTCCTCTTGGCCAGGCGATTGGAAGATGGGGCAATTTCTTTAATCAGGAAGCTTTCGGCACAACGACGAATCTTCCATGGGGAATGATCAGTTCCGAGACGACTGCGTACTTGAAATCGTATTATCCGCTTCTGGATTCGACTTCTCCCGTTCACCCCACTTTCCTTTATGAGTCTCTTGCCTGCGCTCTGATTTTTGTTCTTCTTCTCGTGATTCGTGATAAAGTTAAGAATTCATATGCAACGATTGCGGGTTATTTTATTCTTTATGGAATTACACGATTCTTTATTGAGGGATTGCGGACGGATTCACTATACATTGGCAATACGTCGCTTCGCACGTCTCAGGTTCTCTCCGCCATTCTTGTTGTCTTTGGCTTTCTTCTTCTTGCGTACGCCAGATTTCGTGAAAATGGCCAGTCACAGAAGAATCTTCCGACTTCAGATGTGGCCGATTTGCAGGAAGATGAAGAGATAGGTGAAGAAGTGGATACTACCAGTGAGGAAGAGACCGAGAGTAAATGAATACAGGAAAATCGGGAATTGAGCAGCTAAGAAATAATTACTTCCGAGCAGTTGACTACTGGCTGATCGTACCTGTTATGATACTCACAATTATTGGCCTATTTGTGCTCAGCAAAGTTCTGTCAAGCGGATATACGGATTATCCGCAGAACCTGTATAAGCAAGCCGGTGCGGCTGTACTGGGGATGTTCGTTGCACTATTTATCTGCCTGCTAGACACACATTTCCTTAAGCTGATCGGCTGGTTTATG
>JBPOHB010000271.1:0-2067 GCA_052036055.1 Bacillota bacterium
ATTTCCTGAACGGCCTGGTCCTGATCTGGTGTCGGAAGTGCCTTCTTATATCCACAGTACTCGCAAAGCATCCCACGCGTCTCGGGATCATAGATAATCGTTGCTCCACAATTCGGACATTTCTTATCTGTAACATCTTCTGTAGATTCGATAAATACCTGTTCGCTTTCACTGGGTACCTGTGTAAGATTCTGCGGCATATTGTCTTCCTCCGATATTAAACTGCTATTCTACTATAAATATATAGGATGAGAGCGGATGTGCAACTATCAACTCCGTTTTTCCTGAAAAAATTTGCAATTCTTCATTCTCCATAGCTCGACAGATGGCTTGATCTCCTGTTGTCAAAACCAAGTGAATGTCTACCCTCACTTCATCACCTTCGAGAAACAGACTCATTTCATATGACGTGGATACACTTCGATTAAGTGCAACAACGATTCTTTTGCAGCCCTCGCATGACACGCCAAAGTAGTCTTTTCCCGTTATATCAAGGAAACGCTCAAAAACATATACATCATCCTTGGCAAAAAGCGCCCGAAAATAGCCTGTTTTGAGAAGGGGATATTCGCGTCTGAGTGCTGTCGTTTTCTGATAGAAAGCTAGCTGCGATTTCTGCATATCGCTTAGCCTGTCCCAAGGGTATGTCCTGCGGTTAAACGGATCTCTATAGCCTTCCATTCCGATTTCGTCACCATAGTATATACAGGGATTCCCAACATAGCACATCTGCAATACAATCGCCAAGCGCATGAGAGCGAAGCCCTCTTCTCTGCGATTCTCATCTAGGAAAAGCGTTTGCTGACTCGCGCGATCTCCGGGATCCGCCTCTCCGCGTATAGATGTCAATGCTCTTGGAACATCATGACTAGACAGCAAATTCATGATGCAGTAGAAAGCCTGCGAAGGGTAGTTCTCCCGAAACGTTTCTAAGCGCTCATGCATACTTTCAGCGGATGAAGTACCTGCCAAATAACCAATGACGGAATCGCGAAACGTATACCCCATGACAGAATCATGTGTATTCCCAAGAAGAAAATCACGATATGAGCCATAGCTAATTTTGCAACTGGCATCTTCCCACACTTCACCCATAATGACTGCGTCCGAACCAGAATATTCCTTTACAACTTTCCGAATTTCGCGGAGAAAGGAATCCGGCAACTCATCTGACACATCAAGGCGATAGCCACTTGTACCTTTTGACAGCCATGTTTCCAGCACGCCATTTTTACCAAAGATGAAATTCCGATATGACAAATCATTCTCATTAACATTGGGTAGATCTGGGAAGCCCCACCATGCATCATATTTTAGTTTTCCTTCTGCATCGTGGAAAAAAGTATACCAAGAGGCATATTTACTGCTTCCCTCCCCCATAGCTGTCTGGAATGCACCATTCTCCTCGAATCGGTGGAACTTGTTGAAGTACCGACTATCTGCACCAGTATGATTAAATACACCATCAATGAGGAATCGGATATTGTTCTGCTTCATTTTGGCAGAAAAAATGTCGAAAGATGCATTCCCTCCCAAAATCGGATCAACAGACATATAGTCAGCCGTATCGTATCGGTGGTTTGACCGTGCCTCGAAAATTGGATTCATGTATATACAGTCAATATGTAAATCCTGAAAATAGGGTATTTTCTCAGCAATGCCTTCAAGCGTACCACCGAAAAAATCACAGGCAAGATAGCCTGTTTCTGGTCTACCCAGAATATCTACATCCTCATACCAATCTTCATGATAGATGCGCTCGGAGATATCCCTTGCCTTATGCATCTGTCCGGAGATATACTTCGAACCTCTATGAAAGCGATCAGGGAATATTTGGTACATAACTGCACCTCTAAACCAATCTGGTGTGACAAATTCTTTGGAAAACACCGTAATTTGAAAAGCAGCAGGATGGCGGTCTTCCTGAACGCCGACTCGCGACGGGACATCACTTAATCGCCCCGTTCCATTGCACTTTTCCCTAGAGTAAACATAATAAAGATCGTGAAGCTGCTTATTTATATGTGTATCAGATGGAGTGTTATTCTTATGGTGATGTCCTGTCTG
>JBPOHB010000080.1:0-3019 GCA_052036055.1 Bacillota bacterium
GTTTCTTCCGTCGTCTCTGTTTTCGCCGTATTCTTACTGCAAGAACAAGCCAAAAGAGTCAGTAGGCAGAGAAGAAGGATGGTAAGTTTTCTTTTCATGTTGGCCTCCATATGGTGTTAATCGGTTCATATGCAATATTTGCAAACTCTATTCGGCTATATCCCCATTTTCATCATATATTCTTCGTATTGTAATAGGGACGGCTAATCCTTGGTCTCCTTTCGTTCCATTCAGTCCCATATTTCTCAAGCAGACCTCACCGAATGCACCGCTTGATGCGTCAATTATCATTGGTTCTCCATTTAGATATCCAACAAAAATACCACAGTGGTCAATTGTTGGTTTATCTGCACTAGGATCAAGATCATAAGTCACTATATCGCCGACTTGCAACGGTTCTTCTGCTTCTATTCCCATCTGAGAAATGGTATTTGCACTGTGCGGTAAATTCACATCTCCCTCAGATATATTGTTATATACATTCATGACAAGACCTGAGCAATCAATTCCACTCCCACCTGGTCCACACAAGCCTTTGAATAAATATGTTGTGCCAAGATATGATACAGCTTCCCAGAAGATCTCTTCTTGAAGTTCGGTCATGGGATTATCACGATAGAGTTGAATAAGCATATCTTGATAATTGAGTGTATATTCGCTAACACTTATTGAATTTCCATATGCTTCAAATATCTCATTGACTTTTTCTTCTGCCTTTTGCTCGCGCTCATTTAGCCGCTGCCCCTCCTTAATCTCCGAGGGCATCCCTCCCGTATATTCTCCGGCAAGAAACGCTTCGTTCCTATCTTCTGCTCTTTCCTCTGCTGAGTACGATTCTTTTTCCAGCCGTGCAGCGGTCTCCCCCGTCCACTGCTTTATGTTGTTCTCGCAAAATAGCTGTTCTCCGTAACCGCCACCGCCAGTCATCGATAACCGCAGTTTCCGTGCCAGCAACATCCAGTCCTTGAGTGTCTCGGAAACCTCTCGAAGTGTCATATAACACTGCATATCTGCTCTTTCTGCTTCTAGAAAGATGGCCGTTAGTTTCGCTTTTGCGTCCTCTGCATCTTTCCTGATCTCATGCTCAAATGCATTTGCGGCACTCAGTGCGTTGGCTATCGCTTCCTTATATCCGCCGCAATGCATTCCTTCCGTGATGTCACTTCCGCGCAAGTAGCTGAAGTAATCGATTTCTTCCTCGCCAGCAATAAGGTCCATCTTATCGGTTATATCTTTTAGCAACTGTGTCGTATAATTACGCATGTTTTCGCTCCTATGCTTGTTGAAGGGTTTCTTTTTTTGTTTGGTCGTGTTATCCCTCTGGTGCATATACCTACAACGCAACCTACTTAGCCTCTTTTGAAATCAGATAGTAATTCGAGTCGTTATACTCACTATTTACATATTCACTTGGATGACTCGCTTCACCTTCCGACGTGGTTTCGCTTGCGACATCATACTGACTATATTCGATATTCGTATAAATCCGAATATCACTTGCCGCATACAGGACGTTGCCTTGTGAATCAATAAGTCCATAACGGCCTTCCCCGTCAATCGTAACAAGCGTGTTGCTTTGCGTTGTACAATCAATCAAGGTGACAATTGAGTCGACCTTCACAAGCGTTAAATCTGTATCCACAAATTCGGCAGACGTATCGCTATCGCAACAGAATACCGAGCCGTTATCTAGGATAATAAAGGGATAATCGTTAGCAATAGCGACTTCTCCATCACGGGTCAGTATCCCCATATTTTCATCCGCCACACTGTCACAATCCCAATATCCTGTTTCTTCATTCATACTATAGGTCCGAGCATTCCTATAGAGCCAGCTATCGAGCAGGGGAACATAGCCACATATACATATATCTTCCTCTGTCAGGAGAACTTCTTCTCCACTCCCGCTAATGACGATGCTTCTGCCATCTTGTCTTTCAAGAGCGATCTGTCCATCCGCGCTGACTGCAAATGTGCATGAATACTGATCTGGCGTAATGATTTCTCCGGCTAAATTCATAACTCCCACACAAAAGTAATCTTCCTCACTTGTAGCATAAAAGACGTAGTCACCCTTGTCTCTGATTATCCAGTATAAGTTATTGGGGAGAATCACTTCTCCAGTTACAGCGGATGCAAACCCGCAAATCTCACTGGAAAGAATGTATACGATCTTATTTCTGTTTTGTTCGTCATCCGCCAATTGTATGTCTATTTTAGTAGGTTCGATCAGAAATTCGCCTGTGTCAAGGTTGAAGAGACCCCATGCATTCTTATCATTTGAGCAATATACAAATTCATCCTCGTTAATGGTAATAAATGATTTATGATATACACCAAATACATAAAATAGATTCCCTTCGAAATCATACATGTTGTCATTTATGCTATCCGTTTTAACAAAATAGTACCCGCTATCCGTAACCATGTAGATCTCTGCTTCATCTTCTGCCATGACATTTCCCGATTGATCAAGCACCTGATACATCTTATCTTCACACTGGACAACATAATATGTCTCGCAGCAAAGCGTAACTGAGAGGTAGTTTACTTCGAGTATCACCTTCCCTGTCTGATCAATCACGCCCTCCATCCCGTCCGCCTGAATGACACAGTTCTCATACGCAAATTCGCTTCCCACCCCTTCAAACTGCGGGGCGATCACCATCTCCCCGGACACATCAATAAATCCGTAAAGTCCGTCTATCTCGACTGCCGCCAGTCCTTCCGAGAAATCCTGTGCTTCTTCGTATTGCGCCGGAATCACTTCCTCGCCGCTTTCGTTTATATATCCCCAGAGTCCTGTCTCATAATCCTGAAATCTTGCCAGATTCTCCTCCGTAAAAAGACCCAGATAATTGTACTGCGGCTCGATGACAACATCGCCCGTTACGGAAAGCATCCCGTACAGATCGTCTCCGGGTGTGTATGTTGATGCAGGTGTCGGCGTCGGCGCTTCGCTCTCGATCGTGCTGCTTTCCGTTTCTTCCGTCGTCTCTGTTTTCGCCGTATTCTTACT
>JBPOHB010000040.1:0-1734 GCA_052036055.1 Bacillota bacterium
AATGCATCTCATACTTCCATTTCGAAACCTGATTTGAAGGCTATGACGAAGTGGTCTTCATAGACTGTAACGCTCTGGATTATCTTCATAACTAGCTTATCATCATATTCTAAGGTTCGGAGGGTCAGTGTTAAAATTTCGGACAGTTTGATAAGATACAAGCAAAGTCAAAGGAGCTTATCAAAATGCCAAAAAATCGCAGAAAATATGATGAAGAATTCAAGAAACGTGCTGTTCGCATGAGTTACAGTAGTGAACGACCGGTTACAGAAGTTGCCAAGAGTCTGGGAATCACCTCTAATATGATTTATCTCTGGCGCAAGAAATATACGCCGGAAGGCGACAAGACGAAGATGGCGCAGCAACAGGATGACATGAGTGCGCTCCAAAGCCGAATTGCTGAACTTGAAGAGGAGAACTACATTCTAAAAAAAGCATCGGCCTTCTTCGCGAAAAATCAAAAGTAACCATAGCGGACTGCTATTCTTTGATGGAAAAAGAAACGCATTACGCAAGAGCGAAGTGGGCCGATAAATTAGGAGTATCCGTCTCTGGATACTACACCTGGCTGCAAGAACGCGAGCAGCGGCAAAAGGATCAGACAGCTCTTGAAGACCGGGTGGTCACCATCTTTGAAGAAGGCGAAGGAACATACGGGGTGGATCGTATATGCGGCATTATGAGGCGCGACGGAGAGCCTGCTTCGTACAATGTAATTCGGCGTATTATGCAGCAGAAAGGCTTGAAATCCTGCCATCGCATCCGCAGGCAACGTTCGCTGACAGACAGCCGGAAGGCGCGCGGTGATGAGTATAAGAACCTTACAAAGCACCTTGTGATCGACACCCCCTTCCAAGTCATTTCAAGCGATATCAGTTACATCCGAACGGGCGAAGGTTTCGATTATCTCTGCCAGATTCGAGATGTATTCACCAATACGGTTTTGGCATCGTGTCAGGCCGAGAACATGAAGAAGGAGTTGGTTTTACAAACACTGAGGGCTGCTCAGGATCGCTGGCACTTGCCGGCAGGCGTTATCTTTCACAGCGATCGCGGGAGCCAGTACACAGCCGATGACGTGATGACACAAGTATCGGATTACGGTTGGAAGCAGAGTTTCTCTTACGTCGGCAGACCGGGAGACAATGCGTGGAGCGAAAGCTTCTTCTCCATCCTCAAGAAAGAAATCGTACACTGGAGATTCTATCCAACCCGCGAATCCTCCCGCCAAGCCATCTTCGAATACATTGAGGTCTTCTACAACCGACGCCGGGTACAGAAACGACTGGGCTACCAAAGCCCCATTACGTTCCTGAACGCCTGGCAACAACTGCATCTACAAAGTGTTGCTTAGCAAATTGTCCGAAAAACCGTTGACTTCTCCACCACATTTTTGCCAACAATCTTATCAACTCACCAACTCAATAACCGTATTGACCGATGACTTTTCAAATTCACCAATCTTGGATAACTTCACTCATAGCAAAAATCCGCGATTTTCCTTCCGGCTTAGAACCAGACCTCAAACCACGTAAAGCCTTTATTTACTTATCTTATTACGCCTTTACTTCTCTACCTTTGACATCAATACTACCGTCTCAACGTGCCCCGTCCTTCCGAACAGATCCACAGGTTGGATTGCCTTGATCGCGTAGGCTGGCTTCTCGCCGCTTGCGAGTTGGACGAGGTCGCGCGCGAGGGTTGCGGGATCACAGGAGACGTAGATGAGGGTGC
>JBPOHB010000029.1:0-9738 GCA_052036055.1 Bacillota bacterium
GATGATGCCTCGACCCGTTTTCTCCTGCCCTTTCAGAATAGAGAAATCAAGTGATTCACTTTCTGATTCGTCGAATACAGAACATACATTTTCAGTGCATCTACTATTCTCTGTTCTGTACTTCTCATCAAGGCCTATATGCTCATCTGTGCGATTAGGCTCCCTCTCACCTGTCAACTCTGAGCACATATATGCAATTGCGTCCTTTAGTGTATCTACTCCATATGCGGAAATCGAAAGAAGATTTGCTTGAGAAATTGCACACAAAGGAATAATCAGGCAGTCCGATTTGGCTCTTGCGGCACATTGAAGCTGCTGCATGCTTCCAGGGACATCTAATACAAATCCGGTAAGCGTTAACTCACCATAAGCAAAAAGCCTCTTGTAATCCTTCATATGGATCTGCCCTGCAGCAATGAGTATGCAAAGTGCCAGTGGCAAATCGATTGAAGTGCCAGATTTGTGAAAATATGCAGGAGAAAGGCTTGCTGTAATCCGTCCGCTGGGAAATTCATATCCGCTATTTCGGATTGCAACACGCACCCGCTCTCTTGATTCTTTGATCGAGGAATCACAAAGACCGGTAAATTCAAAGCTTGGCAGACCAGGTGAGATCGTTACCTCAAGATCCGCAAGAATACCGTCTATCCCAAATAGAAAACATGTACTTATCTTCGCATATCGATATTTTTTCACAAGATCGTCCTCCTTGCTACGTGCATTTTATTGCATTTTGCAAGGAGATCGGTTCACGCCTTTTCGACAAAAACACGTAATATCAGGCAATTGCAATTTGTTTATTGTCTGAGAAGCGATTAATCTGTCAACGTAGTTTCTGCAGGACTTCTATCAAATGTTCCATCGTATTATGCAAAATAGACGCACAATCCACATCGCTTCCAAAGCATTTTTTCATTGTCCAATTATGATTGCATGATATAATAGTCGGGAACTACGATTTGAAGAAGAATAATGTGAGGGTCAGCGTAAATGAAATTAGGAATTGTCGGATTGCCGAATGTCGGGAAAAGTACTCTTTTCAATGCTATTACAAAGGCGGGCGCAGAATCCGCAAATTACCCATTCTGCACAATCGAGCCCAATGTAGGGGTTGTGGCAGTTCCAGATGAACGCCTTGATAAGCTTGCAGAGATGTATAATCCGGAGAAATACACGCCGGCCATTATTGAATTTGTTGACATTGCTGGACTTGTACGCGGTGCAAGCAAGGGCGAGGGCCTTGGCAACAAGTTTCTCGCAAATATACGAGAAGTTGACGCGATCGTCCATGTTGTCCGTTGTTTTGATGATCCGAATGTCATCCACGTAGAAGGAAATGCCAATCCGTCACGAGATATCGAGACGATCCATATCGAGCTGATCTTATCTGATATGGAATACATGGAACGAAGAATCGATAAATCAAGGAAGATGATGAAGGGCGGGGATAAGAAATTCGAACCCGAACTTAAGCTTTATGAGAGAATATACGAGGCCCTTGAAGCCGGAAAACCGGCGCGATTGCTTGAATATCTTGAGGACGAACTTGTTTTCCTCAAGGATCTTGCTCTACTATCGTTAAAACCTGTCATGTATGCGGCAAATATCGCAGAAGATGACATTACAAAGGAAGATTCGGATTACGTTCGCTCCGTCAAGCAAATCGCAAACGAGGAGGGTTCCGAGGTAATTGTCATTTCGGCAAAAATAGAAGAAGAGATTGCTGTTCTTGAAGATGATGAACGCAAGGCGTTTCTAGAAGATCTTGGCTTGTCTCAATCTGGTCTCGACAAAATGGTCAAGACAGGATATAAACTTTTGGGTTTGATCTCTTTCCTGACAGCAGGGCCAACAGAAGTTCGCGCGTGGACAATTAAATCGGGAACAAAGGCCCCCGCAGCTGCCGGCAAGATTCACTCCGATTTTGAGCGCGGATTTATTCGGGCTGAGGTGGTTGCCTTCACTGACCTCATGGCATCAAAAACATACGCACTTGCACGAGAGAAAGGCCTTGTTCGTTCCGAAGGCAAAGAATACGTAATGAAAGACGGCGATATCGTTTTGTTTCGCTTCAACGTATAGTCGATCGATTATTGGTTCTTGTCCTCTATTACCATTTCATCTGAATGCAGGGTCTCCGTCTTGTCTTGCTCTTCCATTTGGGCAGAAGGCACCCCCGCAGATCTCTCAAATCGATTTACAATGAATAAAATGTTTGCCATCGTTAATCCATATACCAAAAATACAAGTACTTCGGAAATGATCGTCCACTTCAGCGGCAGATCATGCCGAAATAGATTTACAATAAAAATGAGTGCGGTTCCAGAAAAATAAAATAGCGTGGCGGCTCGCGCATATTTTCTGAGCAATGGCTTCTTGGCAAGAATAATGCATGACAGCACAAATAGTATGATCGATAATGATAGAAACGCGACTGAAATCACGATTTGCATCTTATTCATACACGTATGCCCCTCTTACCGAGCTCCTCGTTCATATGACGAAGGACATCTTCTTCAAGTGATACTGCATCTGAATTGTTCGAAATGACGATGTCGCCAAGCTTCTCATATTCCTCCGTTGTCATCTGCATGCCCATTCGCCGTTTCGCATCATCTTCGTCCATGCCACGCATCTTCAGACGAGTAAGACGAATGGATTCATCAGCACTTATTACCCACACCTGATTACATAGATCAAGAAAGCCCTTCTGAACAGGAATGGGAACATCCAGCACGAGTACCTTCGTGCCCTTTTCCCGTTCAATTTCCACTTGCTCACCGATTTGTTCCATTACATAACGATGTATAACGGAAGATATCTGATCTAATTTCATTTTGTCGGTAAATACGAGAGAAGCAACATATTTACGATTCAATCCACCCGAAGATTCGATTGCCTTATTCCCAAGCATTTCTCTGATTGCTGGAAGAGCACTTCCGTTCAATGAAGTTACTTCACGCGAAATCTCATCAGCATCAAGGACGCGGATGCCCCTCTCCATGAAGGTACTTGCCACAGATGATTTACCTGCTCCGATTCCTCCGGTAATACCAATTACAAACATCGCGCATCCCTTTCTTACAGTGAAGATTCTTATGATTTGCAGTCGAACCAATTCTTGCCTCGGCTAACTTCTGCCACAAGAGGCACAGACAATTCGACCGCGTCTTCCATCGCGTTTTTCAAAATGGCCGATGCCTTATCTGCATCTTCAATTTTCGATTCAATAATGAGTTCATCATGCACCTGCAAGATCAGTCTTGCATCAAGATGCGCCGAAATGAGTCCTTCTGAAACGCGATTCATTGCAAGCTTAATGATGTCGGCCGCTGTTCCCTGAACGGGTGTGTTCATGGCGGCTCTCTCACCAAACATTTTCAGATTGCGGTTTGCTGATCGGAGTTCATGCATCATTCGTCTGCGACCGAACATGGTTTCCACATAGCCGTTATCATATGCAAATTGTTTGAGAGATTCCAAATACTCGCGTATTCGCGGATACTTCTGATAGTAGTGCTCGATATAATCATGCGCTTCTTTGTATGATACGCCAAGATCTTGAGAAAGCCCAAAATCACTTATCCCATATACAATGCTAAAATTGACCGTCTTTGCGGCTGAACGCATTTGGGGTTGAACCATTTCAATCGGCACGTGGAAAATGCTTGCCGCTGTCATCATATGGATATCTTCATTATGCAAAAATGCACTTGTCATATTTTTATCACCTGACAGATGTGCCAACAAACGAAGCTCAATCTGCGAATAATCGGCGTCGAGAAGAACGTATCCATCAGGGGCAATAAATGCTTTCCGAATCTGGCTGCCTGCCGTACTTCGTATGGGTATATTCTGCAAATTCGGTTCCGATGAAGATAATCGCCCCGTACTTGTCATCACTTGGGAGAAATTCGAATGAACGCGACCATCCGACGGATCAATTACTTTCTTAAGTCCGAGAACAAACGTTGAATCAAGTTTTGCCATTTTCCTGTATTGCAGGACATCGGCCACCACGGGATGATCATTGCGGAGGCGGTCAAGCTCATCAGAATCCGTCGAAAAAGAACCACTACTATTTTTCCTGCCAGAAGATAGACCTAGCTTATCGAAAAGAATGGTTCCCAATTGTTTCGGTGACAGGATATTGAACCTCTCGCCGCATTTCTCGTAAATTTGATCGGAAAGACGTATCAGTTCTCCTTCAAACACCTTGTGCAACTCGTCGAGTACCCCGTCATCAACAAGAACACCCTTTTTCTCCATATTCCCAAGATGAATGGCAAGCGGCATCTCAATCCCATATACCAGTTGCTGAAGATGCATCTGCTCAATCGCGATTTTCTGAAAAAAAGCAATTCTTCTGCAAAGTAATGCACGCCAGACGGATTCATTTAGCTTGTTTCTTCTCACAATTGGATCACTTCCAGAGGATTCGGCGGCAAAAAGATCCAGTTGTGCACCTCTATCTTGGATTTTTTCGGGTTTATCCAAAGAGTGACTCGCATTGTGCGGGTACACATCATGCGTGGCATGCTCATAGAGCATCTCAAATGACGGAGACGCACCTTCAATCTGATTAAGAATATAGCCGGCAATTTCGGTGTCAAAGCAGGCTGGCAAAGCAAGAGGCTTCAGCAACCCCCGAAAGCGATTTTTCATTCTATGAAAAACAATCGCCTGTTCTTTATTTGGGTCCAAGGAAAGACTGGCAATGTGCACGATCTGATTTGTCTGGTATGCAGGAAAGGAATACACGGCTTCCATTGAGACAGAAACAATGAGCAAATCATCCGAAGAAACAGACGAATCACCGGTATAATCCGTAATATCCATGGAAATCATGAAGTCATCGCCGAATGTTTCTTGACACCGCTTCAGTTCAGCCCTGAAGTTCTCTTCTGACAGTCCCGAAATGACTTCGGGAAGCGTCTGTGGAAGTCGTGGCGACGCATCTTGAATCGATATATCAACCGATGCGTTTTGCGCCTGGTGAAAGGACAAATTTACATTCTCTAGTCCCCACTTCTTCATCTGATTACGAAACCCAAGTTTTGAGAAAACAGCCGCCAATCTATCCTGATCTGGTTGAAGAAAGATCATCTCATCAAGAGTAATCGTAACAGGAACATCGCAGACAATTTTCGATAATTCGAGCGACAGATAGGCCATTTCCTTTTCTTCCGTCAGTTTCTTAGCGATTCCGGGCGAAAACGTCGCGACATTTTCATAAATCGCATCAAGTGTTCCATACCGCTTAACAAGATCGACTGCCCCTTTCTCACCAATTCCTTTAACACCTGGAATATTGTCGCTTGGATCGCCCATAATGGCCTTGAGTGTGACAAATGCAGTCGGATCAACCTCGTATCGTGCCAGAAGCGTCTCGGCGTTATACATCTCCGTTGTGGTTTTGCCCGCTTTTGAGACAGGCATCATAACAACTGTGTGATCATCAATGAGTTGAAAATCATCCTTGTCTCCACTCAAAATGTAGACGGAAAACCCTTCTCCTTCAGCTTTTTTTGCAAGAGTCCCAATCAAATCGTCCGCCTCATATCCGGAAAGTTCATAACGCGGTAAATTCATGGCATCCAGAATCTCTTTAAGTAGGGGAAATTGAATGGCAAGCTCTTCTGGCATCCCTTTTCTTTTGGCTTTATAGCCATCATATAGTTTGTGGCGAAACGTCTTTTCACGCACATCAAAGAGCGTACAGGTATGGGTTGGATTTACTTCCTGCAGAAATTTCGACAGCGTATTTAGGTAGGTATTAAGCGCTGCTGTCGGGGTTCCATCAGGAGCAGTTAGATTACTTCGCCCAGCCATCGCAAAAAAGGCGCGATTGATTATGCTGTTCCCATCGACGAGAAGAAGTCTCTTTGCAGATGAGTTTTGCTCCGGCATCCTATTTCCTCCTGATATTTTGTCACAAATCATTATGACTGCTGTATCGCAATGGCTTCAATCTCGATCAGTGCGCCTTTGGGAAGTGCGGCAACGCCCACGCAGCTTCTTGCCGGAAACGGTGCGGAAAAGTACGATTCATATACCTCGTTACATGCTGGGAAGTGATTCATATCCGTCAGATATATGGTGGTCTTTACAACCTGCGAAAACGAGGAATGCCCTGCGGATAGGACTTCGCGGAGATTTTCAAGAGCCTGAACCGTTTGTTCTCTTATTCCCTCTATGGATAGAGATTTCTCTCCCGGGATAAGGGGTATCTGACCGGAGCAGAAAATCATCTGACCGGCAGCAATTGCCTGCGAATACGGGCCAATCGGTTCAGGTGCTTTCTGCGTCAAAATCGCATTCACTTTATGAATCCCTCCTGTTATGCTTTCTCCGTCGTATTTTGCCCATTTTGCACATTTTCATGCTGTATATGCGCCGTGCTTACCATAAGCTTAATTCGATTCAATTGATTTGCCTCGCTTGCACCTGGATCATAATCAATCGGAATGATATTCGTATGCGGGTATTGCCTTCGCAACTCTTTTATCATGCCTTTTCCCGTAACATGATTCGGTAGGCACGCAAATGGTTGGGCACAGATGATATTGGGAACTCCGCTTTCGATGAGTTCAATCATTTCAGCGGTAAGAAACCACCCTTCACCGCATGCGTTGCCGCAGGACAATACAGAGCCAGATTTCTCAGCCATGTGCGTTATGCCCACAGGAAGCTGAAAAATACCCGCATCTTTCATTTTTTTAACGATATGTCGACGGTAGCCCTCAATAATATCGATACCTCGCCGCGAAATCCAAGACGTCCATTTGTTCCCGACCCCTAAATTCTCCTGTTTCCATATCGGGTTATACGTACAATAAAGGAAAAAGTCCAAAAGTCCCGGAACAACAGCCTCACAGCCCTCGCTTTCAATCACGTCTATTGCATGATTGTTCGCATCTGGCTGGAATTTGACGAGTATTTCTCCGACAACGCCGACGCGAGGCTTCCTATCAATATCTTGAAGAGGAAAACTCGCAAAAGCATCGATCGTCTGATCCACCAAATGACGAAACGACTTGATCGCGCGTCTTTCTTTGGCTTTCTCCGAATATTCTGCCATGAATGTATCAATTTCTGCTTGCTGTTCATCCGTACGTACAATGCCAGATGCATCATCCATCACGTAACCTGCAGAATAGGACGAGAACTTGGCGGCCCGATTGAAATATTTAATTCCCTTTTGACTCCAATACTGATAGAGTGCATTTGCCGCGCCGGGGATTGTCTCATAGGGTCTTACCCGAAGAAGCAGTGTTGACAGCATATCTCCGTAACAGATCCCCTGTAAAGCCTGATGAATAAATGACGGAGTGAACTTGATGCCGGGATTACTCTCGATTCCCTGTACGGATAGTGCAATAACCGGTATCTGAGGAAATCCCGCCTCTTTAAGTGCCTTTCTGAGAAAAGCAACGTAATTCGTCGCGCGGCAACCACCTCCCGTCTGCGTAATCATGACTGAGGTATGATCTGGATCCTCGCCACCGGTAATGAAGGCGTTCACCATTTGTCCAACAGTAATAATGGTCGGATAGCAGGCGTCATTGTTGACGAAGCGCAAACCGCATTCAATATCGTCAGCTTTTGCTTCTTTGAGTACCTTGAGTCGGTAGCCGTTATGCCGAAATACCGCTTCAACAAATTCAAATTGAATGGGCGCCATCTGCGGGGCAAGAATCGTGTGTTCCGCCTTGTGTTCCATTGTGAAGGGCGTTCTCTGAAGAGTATATTTGCGAGAGGCAGCCCGAGCCTGACGAGCCTCGGAAACAGCATTGTCGCGCTCATCCATTGCAACTTTGAGCGAACGAATGCGAATACGCGCGGCGCCAAGATTGCTTACTTCGTCAATCTTAAGCATAGTATATAGTTTGCCCTTCGTCTCCAGAATCTCTTGTACCTGATCGGACGTAACCGCGTCAAGACCGCAACCGAAAGAATTCAGCTGAACAAGCTCAAGGCAATCCTCCGAAGACACAAATGCCGCCGCCTCGTAAAGCCTCGTGTGATACATCCACTGGTCAACGACACGAATCGGTCGCTGCAAATTGCCTACAACTGCGACACTGTCCTCTGTTAGTACCGCCAGTCCCAAGCTATTTATCATGTCGGGAATACCGTGATGAATCTCTGGATCACAGTGATATGGCCGCCCAGCAAGTACCACCCCTTTTTTCCCAGATGCCTTAAGAAAAGCCAATACCTCCTGACCTTTCTCTCTGATCTCTGCTTTATACGAATCATATTCCAGATCGCCCGCGGAAATGGCAGCAAGTGCTTCTTCCTTTGTAACGCCTTCTTGCGCAAAAATAGACGCAAGTGTCTTCGCAAGTGTCTGCGGATTATCAAGAGGAAGAAACGGATTCAGGAATCGCACATGTTTTGTCTCAAGATTTTCTACGTTATTCCGAATAACCTCTGGGTAAGAGGCCACAATTGGACAATTGAAGTGATTGTTCGCTCCAGGGTTCTCACTTCTCTCATATGGAATGTCCGGATAGAAGATAACTGGCACGCCTTTTGTAATAAGGTCTTCGATATGTCCGTGCACGAGTTTTGCCGGATAGCAGACACTCTCTGAGGGAATAGAATCCATTCCCTTCTCAAAGAGTTCGTGATCAGATCTTGCCGATAGAATGACACGGAACTTCAGCTTCGTAAACACGGTGAACCAAAATGGATAATTCTCATATAGATTGAGCACACGTGGAATGCCAATTATGCCGCGCGTTGCCTGTTCAACTGGAAGAGCCTTATATGCAAATGTTCTCGCGTATTTATACTTGAAAAGGTTCGGAAGGCTCTCCTTCTGTATATCGGATCCCTCACCCTTCTCGCATCGATTGCCGGAAACGAACCGTGCGTGATTCGAGAAAGTTGAAACAGTCAGCTTACAATGATTGCCACAGTGAGGGCAAACCGCATTCTCTGTTTCCATCGAAAAAGAAGATAATTCACTTGTGTCAAGTATCCCCGATGTTTTTTCTGCGTGCTCGCATCTGCTTCTGGCAATCAGTGCCGCGCCAAAAGCGCCCATTAGTCCCGCAACATTCGGGCGAATCACATCCCTTTTCGACACAAGTTCAAAGCAACGAAGAATCGCATCATTGAGAAATGTTCCACCCTGAACAACAATATTCTGTCCAAGCTGCGACGTGTCGCGAATCTTGATAACCTTGTAGAGTGCATTTCGGACGACAGAATAAGATAGCCCCGCCGAAATATCACCGACTGAAGCACCTTCCTTCTGTGCCTGCTTCACTTTCGAATTCATGAAGACCGTGCAGCGTGTTCCAAGGTCGACTGGGTTTTCAGCAGATAATGCTTCAACAGAAAAGGTGTGTGCATCCATTTTAAGATTTTCAGCGAACGTCTGAATAAACGAACCACATCCAGATGAACAGGCTTCATTTAGCATAATCGAATCAATGACGCCGTTACGAATACGCATACACTTCATATCTTGACCACCAATATCAATAATAAAATCGACATCTGGGCAGAAGAATTTGGCAGACTGAAAGTGAGCCATTGTCTCGATTTCACCCTCGTCAACACGCAAAGCCGCCTTAATTATACTCTCGCCGTATCCAGTAACACACGAGTAAGCAATATATGCCGATGAAGGCATCTGCGAATACAGTTCAGTCAAAATACCTACTGCACTATTCACAGGATTACCATTATTTCCGCCATAATATGTGTAAATTAACTGCCCGT
>JBPOHB010000282.1:0-7368 GCA_052036055.1 Bacillota bacterium
CTTACAAGCATAACCTTCTGCGTATTGGGAAGAATAACAGATATAAATGTTGTTCCCGAATCAATCGTTTGCACGCTTTGGACACATGGCATGAGGGTAAAATCTCCGCTTCCCTGCCGATTCGCATCTGCATTGACGATCGCTTGCAGCACCAGAATCGAGGTATTTAGATTCGTCTGCTGTGTTAAGTCAAGCTTCTCCCCAAGAACCACCGCTTGCGCAGGGATTCCTTCAATTAGCACCACATCTGTCGGCACGGTTTCTCCCATTTCAAGGACATAGCCATCCTTATCAATAACGGCATATCCATCGGGTATTTCAATGTAGCCGATTTTCTGTCTTTCCGTTACTGTGATTTTCACAGCAGACGGAAAATTCACCTGAACGGTTACCTCTTGAATATATGGGTATTCTTCGCAAAGGTCACTTTCTATATTACCATAACGCAAAGAAAAGAACGGTACGATTCCGCCGCCTATGTGAGCAAGTAAATGATCGCCTATGAGAATACCTGTCGACGTGGTGATTTGATCTGAAGACAATTCCTTGCATCCAGTAACCGTAACCCTTTTAATATACATTTGAGGAATTGAAAACAGAAGCATCGTCATGACAAGCAGAAGGAAAACGGTAATCATAACCACGTAATGGCGTCTCTTGCATTTCCCCTCAATAAGCTTCTGGAAGTAGCCACTTATTTTATCGTATCCCTTATTCAATCACTCACTCCATCCACTCACTTCTCACGATTTGCCGCGCGTAGGACTTCTTGCATAATCGCAGATGCGGCGTGTTCTCTTGACAATTTTTTCGCATTCTTGCCCATTGATACAAGATCCGAACGATTTGTCAGACAGTCTTCTATCATTTGATAGAACGACTCTGGCGAAACCTGATCATCCCGAATGATTTTGCAGGCATTTTCCGCTTCAAACACTTTGGCATTGAACATCTGATGGTCACCTGCGGCATATGGATAAGGTATCATGACCGAGGGCGTACCAAGTACAGCTATCTCCGCACACGTCACGGCACCCGCACGGCAAATAAGCAAATCTGCCGCCGCCATATATTCTTCAGGATTAAATATGTATTCTTTGATTTCAATTATATCATTCTCTGTTCTTTGCAGGTCTGTCATTCCTTGAAATTGCTGTTTCCCTGCAGAAAGAATAATATGTACAGGAGACCCCAACAGCAAAGCAGATAGAGCAGCAATTGACATATTGATGGTCCGAGCTCCAAGGCTTCCTCCCATCGCGAGAATCAGAAATGTATCCTCTGCTATGCCCAATTTTCTTCGAGCATCTTCACGATTTACCGTATAAAAAGCTTCCCTCACTGGATTGCCAGTATACACCACCTTATGGGCGCGAGGGAAAAAGTGATCCATCCTATCAAACCCCGTGCAGACGGCATACGCTTTTCCTGAAAGCAATCTGTTAGATCGTCCGGGAAATGCATTTTGTTCATGAAGCACATATGGAATTTTCTCATGAATTGCAGCAGATATAAGTGGGCTGCAAACATATCCACCCGTACCGACAACGACATCGGGGCGGAATTTACGAATCAAAGATATGCAGGTTCGCCTTCCCGCATGGATTTCGCGAAGAGCCTTAATCAGCTTAACAGAAGGCCTTGAAGGAATCCCCATCGCACGGATTGCAGTGAAGTCGTATCCTGCCTTAGGAACAATTTCGCTTTCAAGCCCTCTCGCTGTACCACAAAATAGGATTTCGCAGTCTGGAATCTGCTTTTTCAGCGAATCTGCTATGGCAACAGCGGGATTGATATGTCCGCTTGTTCCGCCTCCCGCAATTAGTACTCGTATACTCACACTTGTGCTCCTAATCTATAAATGTTATTGCCTTCTGTTTAACGCCAGTTCGTGAGACGGCCAAGATCAGCCCTGTTGCAATCAGGAAAAATAGATTTGCAGTCCCTCCATAGCTGAAAAAGGGCAACGTTATCCCGGTGGGAGGAATGACACCGATGGCAACCCCAATGTTAAGAAATGCCTGCAATGTAATCAGACAAGTATATCCGACTGCCAGGATTCTTGCAAAGTCACTCTTTGTTCGCCATGCAATAGACAACCCACCAACGAAGAAGGCCCAAAAAAGCACAATAATGGATACACCGCCAACAAATCCAAGTTCTTCACACGCGATCGCATATACATAATCGTTATGTGCCTCCGGAAGGTAACGGTACTTCTGTCGGCTACTCCCGAATCCGACACCAGTCATCCCTCCTGATCCGACTGCAATCATGGACTGTCTACTCTGATAAACATCAACATCTTCACTTTCTGATGTTGTCTCGGTTGTCTCGATAGCCGCACTATCCGACGTACCCGTTACATCCACAATCGCGTCCTCTGTTGTTGCCTCTGTCGTATCTGTACTTGTACTATCAGATTCATCCGAGTTCATTGCCTCAAAAATATTGATACGATTGAAAACATGGGCGAAATTGCTTTTCAGATCAGCTTTTTGACTGTTGCTCGATACAAGAAAAGCAAGAGATCCAAATACTAGTAAAAGAGCGAGTATAAAAACCCCTCCTTCAATCCACGACCGGATGGATATTCCTGACACGATGAAGCAGCAAAATGCTATCAGGGACATTATGATAAAGCAGGACATGTGTGGCTGCATGAGAACAACAAATAGGACAACAAGTATGCTAAGAGCGGGAAGAACGATATCGTAGAAAGTGTCCATA
Source organism: Bacillota bacterium (assembly GCA_052036055.1). Classification (GTDB taxonomy): domain Bacteria; phylum Bacillota; class Clostridia; order Saccharofermentanales; family Saccharofermentanaceae; genus Firm-13. The sequence goes on from JBPOHB010000282.1 coordinate 2,731, forward strand.
ATATGTTGATGCTTCGGATCTTTACTGACAAGCCTACCCTTCTTCCTCTGGCGAATAATGAACGACCGATACCCGGCAATACAGAAAACCAGCGCGATTTTTGCAAGCTCAGAAGGCTGAAAACTTTGCCCTGCTATTATAATCCATCGTCTGGATCCGCCAATAATGCGTCCTGCAAACTTTGTGTATACAACTAAGCCAAGCATGACAGCATATGCAAAAAAGACAAATCCTATGCGATCATAGAAGCGAACAGGTATAAAAATGACTATTGTAGCAATCAATATACCAATAAGATTAAAGGCACCTTGCTTCAGGACATAAAAAAGGGGATTCCCTTCGCTTTTTGCGCCAATTGGCATACTTGCGGAAAAAAGCATAATGAGACCGAAGCAAACCAGAATGATGACAAGTAGAAGCATGGGAATATAGAGTCTGTGCGGACTCTCGATTTGAAAAGGCTTCTTCTCGATTCCATTCGTTTTCTCAGCCGAAGTAAATTTCATTATAATCTCTCTCCTATTACATCACGCGAGTCGAAACCGACTATTGCCTGCGTTACCTTCTCCATCTCAAATGCGTGTGATGCTTTGACTAATACGCAATCTGAAGGACGAAGCAGCAAAACCAGTTCGTTCATTAGCTCAGTCGTGTTCTCAAACAAATATACCGGAATATGCTCATCAACAGAATGTACTCCGTCCAACACGCATTTTCGCTGATCTCCGCATACAAGAAGCATGTCCATTCCAGAATTTGCCGCATCTACGCCTACCTGAAAATGTAGCGCCTCTGCATATTCACCAAGTTCTAAAATGCCCCCCACCGCGGCGATTTTACGTTTCCCTTCGCCAAGTAATGACACGCTCTGGAAAGCTGATAAGAAAGACTCGGGACTCGCGTTATATGTATCATCATAAATCATGTAATGGGGGGTTTGGATGATTTTGCCACGGCTTCCCGTTGGCACATATGTCTGCATTGACATGCAAATATCTTTATAAGGAACGTGCAGCTCGTGCGCGCATAAAAAGGCAAACAATGCATTTTTCACATGATGAACGCCAACGCACGGTATAATACACTCGCCAACATATTCTTCTTGTCCATTTTCGCTCATGTACACCTGAAAGGAAGTTTGCTCCTTCTGGGTCAGCATATCTCTTGCACGAACAGTAAAATCTGCTGTCGGGCAATTTGCCTCAGAAATACAGGTCGCTCCCAGCCGATGCCAATTTTTGTTTTCCGGCTGTGCCGTATATTGGGCTAAGTACTCGTCTTCCCCATTAATCAGCAGCGTCTTTTCACCTGAAAGGCCGTCACAGATTTCCATTTTTGCAGATAGAATCCCTTCTCGACTACCAAGCCTTTCAATATGTGAAACACCAATATTCGTAATGATCGCGATATCTGGGCGCGCGATTTGCGTAAGTTGACGTATTTCACCATGCATGCGCATCCCCATCTCAACGATCAGAATCTTCGTATCAAGTGGGGCAGCGAGAATGGTCAAAGAGAGACCAATCTCGTTGTTGTTGTTGTTCTTTGTCGCGTGGGTTCGAAGCGACGAACAAAAAGCCGTAGAAAGCATCTCACGTGTCGACGTCTTGCCAACGCTTCCCGTAACGGCAATCACTTTGCATGAGAGTTTATCGCGATATGCGCGTGCGATTTTTTGAAGTGCAACCAACGTATCGGGAACAAGAATGGCCATTATGCCGGCAGGCACACAGCAAGTCGACATGACAAGCAGCATGGACGCACCCTTGTCTTTAGCTTGTGAACAGAAAGCATGGCCGTCATATTTCTCCCCCGCAAGCGCAATATAGAGGTTCCCCGATTTGATTGAACGAGTATCGGTTGATACGCCCGTAATTTCCACAGAGAGCATGTTTAGCATCTCTTCAGAGCCAAGATATGTCCCTTGGGTTATTGTTAAGATTTCCCGTCCAGTAAACATGCTCATGATTCGTCCATCCTATTGTCCTATTTACGCTTGCCTTCTTCGAGTAATTCGTGTGCCGTCTCAACGTCATCAAAATGTATCGTCCTGTCATGGAAAATCTGATAATTCTCGTGGCCTTTTCCCGCTATAATAACAAAATCATCATCACAAGCTAAGGAAAAGGCTAAGGCGATCGCTGATCTTCTATCTGGTTCGATCATGTACTTGCCTTCTGTCTTCTTTATTCCTGCCTCTATATGAGAAATGATTTCGTTTGGATCTTCGCTTCTTGGGTTATCGGATGTAATAATAGTCAGATCACTGTATATCCCCGATACTTCTCCCTGCTCAAAGCGACGTGCCGTTGATCGCTCACCTCCACACCCGAAGACGGTAATCAACCTGCCCGTACAATACTCTCGAAGAGTGAGAAGGATATTTTCTAAACTGGCCGCATTGTGAGCATAATCGACAAAAACTGAAAAATGATTGTCATTCTGTACTGCCTGCAATCTGCCGGGAACAAAGACATTATCAAGACCCTTTTTCATATTTTCAAATGAAATGCCACTTGCTCCGGTAACGGCAATTGCACAGAGCGCATTGTAAATATTGAATTTCCCTGCCATTGCAACAAAGATATCGCCCTCGTACCAAGGCGATTCCAGATAAAAATACGATCCGATTTTTCCCGCAACTTTCGCTTTTCTGATATGGCTTGCCCGCACATCACAGGCGGTATTGATTCCGTAAGTAATGATCTTGCATCTTGGGGTCGCATATTCGATCACCCTATCTGATACCTCGCAGTCCGCATTGATAACCGCAATACCAGAGCGATCAAATATTTTCAGTTTTGCGCAGAGATAGTCTTCCATATCACTATGCTCATGCGTGCCAATATGATCCCTATACAGATTTGTAAATGCAGCTATCTCAAAGCTGCATCCGTACACACGATCGAGCATCAATCCCTGCGAGGAAACCTCCATGACACAGATCTCTTCATGGTCATCTGCCATTTCGCGGAGAATTTGCTGAAGATCGTTCGATTCCGGTGTCGTATGAGAGGCTGGATAGACCTTCCCTGCAATGATATTTGATACAGTGCCAATCAGCCCGGTATTTTTACCTGCCTGTTCATATATCTCACGGATCATATATGTTGTCGTCGTTTTGCCCTTCGTACCGGTTACACCAATCATACGCATTTTTGTTGACGGGTTATTATATAGAGAAGCACTCACCTTAGCAAGAGCCTTCCGTGTGTCCATGACAGCCAAAACCAATACGTGATCTTCTTCCGATAACATGAGCAATTCGTCATTTGTCATAATGGATTGATCTTTTTGGATGAGAACAGCAATTGCGCCCTTAGTTATCGCCTGACGAATATATGCATGTCCATCTGATATATATCCTTTCACACACACGAAAAGAGAATTCTGCACAACCTTGCGAGAATCATAGATAATAGAGTCAATTTCGCAGTCGATATCTCCTGCAATGACTTCATAGATCAATCCCGACATCAGTTCTCTGATTTTGTGCATGATCTACTCCTCCTATTCCATTACGATTTCAATCACCGTTCCTGCCGGCACTTTTTGCGATACCGTCCCGCCTGAATCATCTGCGGAAGTACCCTGTTCTGAATAATCCTCAGGGGATGGTGTAGGGGTAGGTGTGGGAGTCGCTGTGGCAGAATCATCCGAAGATCCACTGACCGACTGTGATACCGCCACACCTGCATAATTACCACTTATATAAATATTCACACCACAATTTGATGCCTCTGTAATACATTCAGAAATCGTCTTTCCCGAAAAATCCGGTACAACTACCTGGGGCATCTGACCCGTGTCAGTTACCGCGCTTGAGTATAGCACAACTTGTCCAGTCTTATAAAGCAGACTATCTGCAGCTGGATACATGGAAGTGATAACCGTATCATCCGATATCGTATCATTTCCTTTCACCGCATCAAAAGCGCCCGCATTCGTATATAATGTGCTCATTGCCTCGCCATATGTCATACCAACAACACTTGGAACCGTATACTGTGTTGTAAGTTTCGTATAATCATCGTCAACATACTTTCTTTCGACCCCAAGGTACTCAAGCGTGCCTGATACAATTCTTGCTGCTGCCCGAGACGCGCAGCTTGACGCAACATCTTTACTTTCCGGCATATTTACAACAACCAGAACGACAATTTCCGGATCATCGGACGGTGCATAACAGCCAAAAGACAGAACATGATAGCCTGCGTATTCTCCGTTCTCAATGGTTGACGTACTTGTCTTTCCAGCAACAGAATACCCCTCCACATAGCCTGCTGATCCCGTTCCATCTTGAACAACACCCTCCATAAGTTTCATCACTCGTTCGGCTGTCTCTTCAGAGAATACTTTGCGAATGACTTCTGGCTCATAATCCTTGACAATATTTCCGTCCTGATCTGTCAAATAATCCGCGATTTGTGGCGTCATGAGTGTTCCGCCATTTACAAGTGCGCAGTAAATACTTGCCAATTGTATAGGGGTTACCGTTGAAGACTCGCCAAAGGATAGCGTAGCAAGATCGATTTTGGTAGGGTCTGTGTGAAAAATACCAATTCCTTCCGCTGGCAGATCAATGCCAGTTGGATCATAAAACCCAAAGTTATGTACATATTCGTAATACAAATCGAT
>JBPOHB010000077.1:0-3288 GCA_052036055.1 Bacillota bacterium
CTTGCAAGATACCAGCCGTTCTTCTTCGCAAGGGTCATCAGATCTTGCGCAATCTCAATGAGAACCTTGTCGCCCGTATTATGACCGTGAAGATCGTTAATCATTTTGAAATCGTCCATATCTGCCGTAATGAGTGTTACATTGTCCCTGACACGCATCCGATTGTCATTATTGACACCAAAATCAAACGTATCCGTCAAGCGATTTTCGAGATAAAGATAGAAATGCTCTCTGTTTGGGACACCCGTCAATATATCGGAATATGCCGCCCGATATAGTTCTTCCTTACGCTTAATCAATTCCTTTGAAAGCTTCCAAAGATGATGATTACTGCGAATTACCCCTGCTACCACAAGCGAAGAACACAAAACGATCAAGGATATCAGAATAATAGACGTATGGTTCTGCGTAAAAAAACTCGTCTTGGCATGAAGAATAACGGCATCCTCCGGAAGAACCGAATTGTCAATTCCATATTTGTCAAGAACCGTCTGATCGAATAAATACTCGCTTGTGCTGTCCTGTGCAATCGGTATTAAGCTAGGATCCGTGCCTTCAAGGATCTGCTGTGTCATCGAGGCAGCCACCTGTCCCTGCAGCTCGAAAGAAATCATCTTCCCACCAATCAGTCCGTATCCCACGCCGCCGTATGATGCACGAAAGACCGGCGTGCCAGAATACTCCGCCAGAAAAGCAGATCCCTCTACAACGGTCATCTCATCCCGATTCATGTCATAATTCATGCTCTCAAACAACAAGATCGTCTCATCACCCATGAGAGAGATCTGATCTGCAATCTGATCGAAAGAGTATTCAGACGCATCAAGTCCGACAAATGTAAGCTCGGGGAAAGACGCGGCAAGCGAGAAGAAATAATCCCCGTCCCCATGACCGGCTCTTGATCCATCATAAATGCATACGACTTGGGTCGCGCTTGGCAGCATCTTCTCTGCGATACGAAGCGTATTATCGACCTCATGTTTCTCAACAACACCCGTATACCCCATCGCCTGAGCCTCTTCTGCGATTTCAAAGTCATTTATTCCAAGAAAGATCACGGGAATGCCAGAAAACAAGTCTTCGCTATGTTGCATAACGAAAACGAGCGCATCATCATCCCCTGCAATTACCGCATCGTATGGAGCAAGATTTCCCATCTTGTACGAAAGATAATCATAAAAATACGCGGTATCTCCATTAGGTGAGACACGTCGCGCATCCATGAATTCAATATCCATCGTGATACTTTGCCCGTCGAAAACACTATTCATTCCGCTGATTTGATCTTCTATTGTAAGGAAACTATTTGCATAAGAGCTGATAAAAAGAACATTATAGACGTCAATACCCGGTTCTTCCGCAGACGCATGCACGCAATCCAAAACGCACAAATAAGCCATCAACAAGACCGTGACGGCAAGGCATACAACCCGAACTGCATACTTTTTCCAATCGCAGTTCCAGACGCAAGATACTCCATTCATTCCTGTGACCCCGCGCAACCCGATTTCATCCAAATACCGATTCAAAAAACGCACGATGACTTATCACTTCAAGATTTATTATACATCATTTGACAAGTACAAGTACAAGTACTTCTTTCGAATGTTGGATCTCTTGGCTTGTGGGGGCAGGTCACTGGAGCAAGCACAGTCTGCCGATTAATTATTCAAGCTTTCGGGTTTTGACATGTGTGCTTTCCTCACCCTGTACATTGCTCCTCATGAGATTTGTGTTCCTCGGGTCGGAATTTTAGCGTTGGCTTCCTTCAGTTTCCTCCTCGCGTGGGACAGCCTTGGCGGCTAGAAATTGTCACTGGTTATTGACAGAACGATAATTGCTGATACTACAGGCAACTCACTCTATTTCACCTATGGATCCTCATCCTTACACAAGCACGAGCAAGGTGCTTGTGTCTTATGTCTCCTTCCTTGATCTCTTCAGGAAAATATATGCCAGTAATGCCCCACTTCCGGCCAAAGAAAATACCATGACAGAAATGGCTGGCGATGAACTTTCTCCTGTTTTTGCCAAAGTTGCTATTGCTTTCGCTGGGGCAGCGGTGGGTGTAGCTGAAGGGACCGCGGTGAGTGTGGCTGAAGGTGTAGGCGTCGCAACTGATACGGAGAGGACGGCTTTTGCAGTAATGGGATCTGCCGCAGATAATGTACTCACATTAACAGCGGAGAAAACCTGAGGATCCTGTATATTCGGGTAGGCCATAGGATCCAGTATGTCTGACCGTGCAATTGTCTGCGGTTTTGTAATGTCCATATCAACTGTCGTCCCATCAATCGTTGTGTTTGACTGAATCGACCAGACCCGCGTCGAATAATTGTATGTCCCTGTCGAAGTCAGTGTAACCATTCCAGACGGAATGGCTATCAATCCGCCAATCACAATCGAGGGGGAAGCAGAATAGGAAGACAGGTCAAGGGTGCTTCCCGCGCTGAGAGATGCCGACACCAACGTTCCGTTAATGGTGACATTGGTCATATTCCAATCCGCCTTAAAGCTCATCGGTACCCCGGCGTTGTTGCTGATTGTTGATACAAACGCGACTGTACCTGACGTAGTTGTTGTAATGGGAGTCGATAAATCAGATGTTTCAGAAAACCGGCTTGAAATTGAGGGAGTCTTTGTTTCTGATATGGATATACCGGTCAGTTCTAAGTTGGAGTCAACATCTTCATTGGGTAGTAATGTCTGGATAGGTATGGCCCCGGAAAGGTTCCAGTAATTCCCGGTAAACTTCGTGTTATAGAGATTGGCAATTGTCAGTTCCCCCGTACCGGATACGACCGGTTTGATTGTAATTTTAATGACATTGATGATTGGCGTTCCAAAATAAGGAGGAACAGGCGGAGCGGATGGCTTTAGCGTAAAATCCGGGTGCCAGGATACAGTATTTCCAGAAATAGAAAAGGATGCATAGCTCGACACAGACGGCAATTCCCGTGACACGGACAAAATCTCAAACTCCGGAGCGATAGTGATCGTATAATCCCCTGTTTTTGAAGTCTCTACAGTCGGCGGATAAAATACGGCCGGATCAACGTTTAGATCCCACACTCCACGACTGACTGCCGTATATGCATAGACATCGTACGTCCCGTCTCCGTTATCATATACTGTCAGGAAAGTGTCATCTCTCGTCGGATCATCTTTCGGATCATCTGATGCAAAGGCACTGCCTGCTGTATACCCAACCGTTATTACAGCGGCAACCAAGAGGGTCGAAAGTAATGTAGATATCCATTTCTTTCTCATGCAAAAAATAGCTCTCAT
>JBPOHB010000151.1:0-2174 GCA_052036055.1 Bacillota bacterium
CAGGGCACGGTTTATGGCTACGCCACTGATGAAACCCGTGAGAAGCTGCCACTCCCTCTGGTGCTTTCACATCGAATAGTGAAGCGCATTGATGACTGCCGTAAAGGAAAGCTCATCAAGGGTATTCAGCCGGACGGCAAAGCGCAGGTTGCCGTGGAATATGAGGACGGCAAGCCCGTTCGCGTTAAAACCATTGTAGTTTCGGTTCAACACAACAGGGATAAAACTCAGAAAGAACTCCGTGCCGATGTCATGAACAATGTTCTGTGGCAGTGCTTTGAGGATTTTCCTTTTGATGATGAAACCGAAATCCTCATCAATCCCTCCGGCAGATTTGTCGAGGGCGGTCCCGCTGCCGACACAGGACTCACAGGCAGGAAGATTATGGTCGACACATATGGTGGCCTCGCGTCACAAGGCGGCGGAGCGTTATGCGGGAAAGACCCCACCAAGGTTGACCGAAGCGGTGCTTATATGGCACGATACATTGCAAAAAACATCGTATGGAGTGGTCTTGCACAGCAGTGCGAGGTCGCTCTTTCTTATGCAATCGGTAAGGCAAATCCTGTAGCGGTCGATGTGAAATCCTTTGGCACAAGTGTGTTGACAGATGAAAACCTGCGCGACATCGTGCTTGCAACCTTCAACCTGCGCCCGGCGGCAATCATCGAAAAGCTTAGCCTACGCAATGCAATCTACTCAGACACGGCGGTTTATGGTCATTTCAATTCCCGCCTGTTTCCGTGGGAGGATATCAACATTTACACAGTACTGAGAAAGGCGGCGGAACAATATGCAGATAGAAAAGCTAAAAACTGAGCAGCTGATTCCCGCCGAATATAATCCCAGAAAAGACTTAAAGCCCGGTGACCCTGAATACGACAAGCTGAAACGTTCAATCGAGCAGTTCGGCTATGTCGAACCGGTCATCTGGAATAAGACAACCGGCAAGGTTGTAGGCGGACATCAGCGACTGAAAGTGCTGCTTGATATGGGCATAACCGAAGTCGAGTGCGTCGTGATAGAGATGGATGAAGAAAAAGAAAAAGCTCTCAACATCGCACTTAATAAAATATCCGGCGAATGGGACAAAGACAAGCTGGCTCTGCTCATCACAGATTTGCAGGGTGCGGATTTCGATATATCGCTCACTGGCTTCGAGCCTGCAGAGATTGAGGACCTTTTTGATGCTACAAACAAAAAAGATGTCAAAGAGGATGATTTTGACATCGACAGTGCTTTGGAAGCAAGAGCGTTTGTGCAGCCGGGTGATGTATGGCTGTTAGGTAGGCATCGCCTTCTATGCGGCGATTCCACAAAAACGGACGATGTCAAGGTGCTTATGGACGGCAAGCAGGCAAATCTGTGCATTACCGATGCTCCTTACAATTGCTCCTACGAAGGTGGCACTGGCATGAAGATTATGAATGACAAGTGGACAGATAGTGATAAATTCTTCCAGTTCCTTCTTGACGCGTTCAAAAACGCCTACGATGTTTTGGCTGATGGCTCAGCTATTTATGCTTTTCACTCCGATGCGGAGAAGGTCAATTTTTTCAACGCTACAGTTAATGCGGGTTTCCACTATTCCACCACCTGCATTTGGGTGAAGAATGCTTTGGTTATCGGCAGAATGGACTATCAGATGCGCCATGAGCCAATTATTTATGCTTTTAAGGATACCGCAAGACACAAGTTTTACGGAGACCGTAAACAGACTACGATTTGGGAATTTGATAAACCAACCAAATCTAAGCTGCATCCCACTATGAAGCCATTACCGCTCATCGCATATCCAATGCGAAATTCCAGCCAGGTCAACGGCATCGTACTTGATTTGTTCGGAGGCAGCGGTTCAACTCTTATTGTTGCTGAACAGCTTGACCGTACTGCGTGTTTAATGGAACTCGACACTAAATACGCTTCTGTAATTGTGAGAAGGTTTGCGGCCTACTGCGGAAACACCGATGCAATTTCTGTAATCCGCAACGGAGAAAAGTTGGCGTGCAAAGAAGTGTATGTTCCAACCGAAGATGATCTGGCAATCAAGGATGGGGACGTTGAGGATTTACGGAGAGTTGGTACCACAAATGAGTAATGTAGTTTACAGTTTTCCGCAAGATGATGGCATCTGCAATGGCAAGCTGCACGATGGCACGGTATTTCTGTTCGAT
>JBPOHB010000243.1:0-4094 GCA_052036055.1 Bacillota bacterium
GCAACATGAAAATGACATCCGTGTGCAAATACATGAGGCGTATCCGCGGAGATAACTGTTCTTTGAAGGATTTCGTTCAAAGCAACAATTCCAGCTGGTCCTTTCCGAGACGGGCATAAAACAGCCGCATCATGAAGCACATCAATCTGGTAAACATTCGGCAACACATTTGCATATAGTTTGCAAACCGCTTGAGAAATACTTTCCGCATGATCCTTTGCAACCAACATACAATCACTTGCAAGGGACTGATCGAAAACGAGAGATTCTCCCAACAAAATCCTATGCGCGTTTTGCACGATGCGACTGATCGCTGCCTGGCGAAAAATCTTTGTCAATCGACAAACACTGACGGTCTTCGCTGCAATCATATCCGCCAGAACATTCCCCGGGCCTACCGACGGCAGTTGATCCTGATCACCGACAAAAACAACCTGTGTATCTTCTTTTACCGCATCAAGAAAGCTACGGAACAAAAAGATATCAAGCATGCTTGTCTCATCAACAATAATGATGTCGGCATCAATCGGATTATCATGATTTCTCTTGAAAAGAGTCTCTTGCTCATGATCCTGCACGCGTTCAATTTCCAGAAGCCGATGAATTGTACTTGCCTTATGTAAAGATGCTTCGTACATCCTTTTTGCCGCTCTGCCAGTAGGTGCACACAAGACAACTTTTCTCTTTTTCTCCGTATAATATGACACGAGCAACCGAATGATCGTCGTCTTGCCGGTTCCTGGGCCACCTGTAATAATCGAGAATGGCGCCACGGCTGCAGAGACAACCGCCGCTACCTGCGTATCATCAGGGTCAATCTTGATCCGCTTACATATCTCTTCCATCTCTTCTCTTAGGTCAAGCAAGGAGATGTCGGGAATGGTTCTCTTTGTCCGCGCAGAAATCGATTTTGCCACAATAATTTCTGATTCAAGGGTTGACGAAAGGGCGATCCGAACGTCTGATCCGGCATATTTTTCCGACAAAACCTCCATTCGATTGTCCTGCGTTATCCGGTAAGCAATGATCCGCTTCTTCAGAATCAATTCCTGATAGCCTTGGTGAGAAGCATCAATTGTTCTAGCAATATCCTTGCGGTGCACAGCCTTATGTACTACATCTTCAGAAGAAAAACGAACATCCTCCGCATCCTCCCGATCAGAATATAACAATCTTCGAGCATATTCGAAAAGAGCCTCTTGGTATATGTAGGTATTCCCGTCGTTTTGCATCTGCGACATACAATAAATGAGTGCGCTGCCGATTCGAAATGGCGAGTCAGGATCACACCCAAAATGAGTCGCCAATATGTCAGCCGTTCGAAAACCGATTCCATTCATCTCGTCTGCGAGTCTATACGGATTTCGCTGAACAATTTGAAGGGACGATGAGCCATATTTTCGAAATATGGCTGCAACGCGAGCCATGCCAATACCAAACGAAGATAAAAGAATGGAAAGCTCCTGAAATTCGCTTTTCTCAATAAGCTGCAGAGACGCGGCCTTTGCACGCTTCTGCGTAATACCTTTGATTTGTGCGACTCTCTTGGGCTCATCACGCATAACTGTCAGCGTGTCTTTCCCAAAACGATCTACAATTCGACCAGCCAATGCCGGACCAATCCCCATTATGATTCCAGATGAGAGGTACTTCACAATTTCTTCTTCTGTATGCATAACAATATGCAAAAATTTAGCAACCTGAAACTGCCTGCCGTATGTACTATGAACAGTCCATTTGCCATATAAGGATATTCTGTCACCACATTCAAGCAACGGCATAATACCCGTTGCTGTAAATGAAGAATTTGAAGATGTATCCGAAAAGATCGCCACTGTGTATCCATTCTCTTCGTTTTTGAAAAGAATAGCTTCACAGACAGCATCGTGCACTTCTACATGTTCTTCCATGGAACCTCCGAATTCTCAGACGATTTGCACGAAACCGCTTGGCATCCACAGCAAATACTGCAAAATGCTACAGACTATAGTCCTGCGTCTGCCTTAAGAATATCTGCCTTATCTGTCTTCTCCCAGGGAAAATCTTCATCATCTCTTCCAAAATGGCCATATGCAGCTGTGTTGGCGTATATCGGGCGGCGCAGATCAAGGTCTCTGATAATGGCTGCTGGGCGCAGATCAAAGTGCTTGATGACAAGTTGCGTAATCAATTCATCCGGAATTCTGCCTGTTTCAAATGTATCAACCATCACCGATACAGGGTGTGCAACGCCAATCGCATAGGCAAACTGAATCTCACATTCATCTGCGATACCGGCCGCAACGATATTCTTGGCAATATATCTTGCAGCATATGCAGCAGAGCGGTCAACTTTCGTCGGGTCCTTCCCAGAGAATGCACCTCCGCCATGGCGTGCATACCCTCCATATGTATCTACTATGATCTTTCTTCCAGTAAGCCCGCTATCACCCTGAGGACCACCTACCACAAATCGGCCTGTCGGATTAATGAAATACTTCGTTTCTTTGTCAATGAGCTCCTTTGGAAGAATCGGCATAATGACCTTCTCAATAATCTCTTTCTCAAGCTCTTCGTGCGTTACTTCCGCAGTATGCTGAGAAGAAATAACCACTGCTTCGATGCGGACGGGGCGGTTATTCTCATACTCCACTGTAACCTGACTCTTGCCGTCTGGTTTCAAAAAAGTAATGTCTCCATTCTTTCGGACTTCTGCCAACCGGCGGGTTAGCTTGTGTGCCAAAGAAATAGGGAGTGGCATATATTCTTCCGTATCATTATTAGCATATCCAAACATCATTCCCTGATCTCCAGCACCCGTATCAAGAATACCTTGATCCGTACCTTCTCTGGATTCAAGAGACTTGTTGACGCCGACGGCGATATCAGGTGACTGCTCGTCTATTGTTGTAAGTACGGCGCACGTTTTGTAATCAAATCCCGAATCTGAACCGTCATATCCGATTTCCTTAATCGTATTTCGCACAATGCTAGCAATATCAACGTATGCATCCGTTGAGACCTCTCCCATGACAAGGACCATTCCCGTCGTGCACACAGTCTCACAGGCAACACGTGCCTTCGCATCCTGCGCAAGAATCGCGTCAAGAACATGATCAGAAATCTGGTCGCAGATCTTATCCGGATGACCTTCCGTGACAGATTCCGATGTGAATAACCATTTACCTTTTTTTGCGTGTGTCATAATAATCTCCTGCTTTCTCCATTATTTCGAAAAAAAATGCCTCCTCCTGAAAGGAAAGGCAAAAATAATCTAAAATCAGCGCCTCATCTTCCAGGATATACCTGCTGGAATTGGCACCGCTGCACTACCGCGGTTGCCGGGCTTCATAGGGCCAGTTCCCTCCGCCACTCTTGATAAGAGATGAACAATATTCAATTGCCTCGATCATAACATGAGATCAGAAGCGGCGCAATAGGTAAATTTGCACAATTACGCCATGAATTTTCACGAGAATAAATTGCATTGTATTACCCCATTTTACGAGAAAAGGTCTTCTGCTTACCCATCCCGAATCGAATAGAATTGTGACAAACGCGGTGAAAGGAGAGAAAAATGACGTATAGAATTGCAATAATCGATCCAGATCCAGTCTTATCTGAGTCCATTTCATTGCGACTTAGCAAGCTCATCCCGTCATCTGATATCAGGACCTATTCGCTTTCTCAAATGTGCAGCAATGAGGAGGTTCATATTCTTGAAGATGTAATTATTTATGATGAGACAGCTACAAGCCTTGCATCAATTGAGAAACACGTCAAGCGGGATATCCCCGTAAGCTACATTTCATTACTGAATCGGACAAAGCCGGAAATTTGCCGACGAACAGGAAGTGAACTTGCCGAGGAAATTCAAAGATCTGTTCACAAGAATGAACTGCAAGATCCTTCTCTTGAGTCTATCCACAAGATTCCTCCCTATAGAAACTGCCTGAGTACGATTGTGTCCTTCACGTCTTACGCAGAAAGGGAGAATTACCTTTTTTCTTTATCTCAACGCATAGCTGACACTGTCGATCGTAAGATACGGCTGAATCTGATGCCTGGAGTCTGTATGCCCAGAAATACGATGACAGATCGCAAAGAGAAGCACG
>JBPOHB010000035.1:0-5367 GCA_052036055.1 Bacillota bacterium
CCAAAATGGTCCTTGCAACGATCCTCGTTATTGCGGCAAGACTTACCTGTCATGTCGTTTCCGGTGTTGTGTTTTTTGCGGAATATGCACCTGCAGGGCAAAACGTATGGATCTATTCCTTCCTATATAATGGAAGTTTCTTAGGTGTTGAAGCCGTTATTACAGTCTTCGTGCTGACGGCCATTGTTGCCGCAACCAAGAAGTCGAAGAAAATGCCAATCCTTTGATTGATCTGCGAAGCAATCGAATGAACGGGCTGTGCCATGCAAAAAGCGTGGGATGGCCCGTTTTTTTTGCATAATGCCCAAAAACTGTCGAAGCGTGTTTTGTCATTTTGTATAGCGTATTTATCTCAAAATGTGCTATGATATTTTGAAACAATTTGCACAGATGAAAATGAAGAGGAGGATTTCATTTATGGCGATGATTTTTTCGGAAGAATCCCGTACATTCAGCGAATACCTTCTAGTACCGAATCTGACTTTGGCAGAAAATACGCCGGATCAAGTTGATCTTTCCACCTCAATTGCCAAGTACAGAAAAGGGAAAGAGGATTCCAAGCTCAAAATCAACATGCCGCTTGTATCAGCGATTATGCAATCCGTCTCCGATGCGGGTATGGGTATTGCACTGGCTCGATATGGCGGCCTCTCTTTTGTGTTTCAGTCACAGTCGATTGAATCGCAATGCGAAATGGTTAAGAAAGTTAAGAAATATAAGGCAGGAATTGTGACCTCAGACTCCAATCTCATGCCTCACGCGACTCTTGCGGATGTCTTGCTGCTTCGTGAAGAGAAGGGACATAACACGGTTGCTATTACGGATGACGGTTCACCCACGGGCAGACTTCTGGGTCTTGTCACTTCTCGTGATTACAGAGTGAGTCGTATGGATCCCACAACGTGCGTCACTGAATTTATGACGCCATACAGTCATCTGATTACTGCACGCGAAGGGGTCACACTGAAGGAAGCAAATGACATAATTTGGGAACACAAAGTCAATCAGCTTCCCATCGTGGATGAAACGGACCATCTATTTGGCCTTGTATTCCGCAAAGATTATGAATCTCATAAAGAGAATCCACTCGAACTTCTCGACGCGAACAAGAGATTGATTGTCGGTGCTGGAATCAACACGCGTGATTATGAGCAACGGGTTCCTGCACTTACTGCCGCGGGAGCGGATATTCTTTGTATTGACTCCTCCGACGGGTTTTCGCAGTGGCAGAAGCATACGATTGACTGGATTAAGAACTATAATTCAGATATACTTGTTGGTGCGGGCAATGTAGTTGATGCAGAAGGTTTCCGTTACCTGGCTGATGCGGGAGCTGATTTCATTAAAGTCGGAATCGGTGGCGGGTCGATTTGCATAACACGTGAACAGAAGGGTATTGGTTGTGGGCAGGCTTCGGCTGTTCTTGCCGTAGCTAAGGCCAGAGATGATTATTATGCTGAGACAGGCATGTACATTCCAATATGCTCAGACGGAGGAATTGTCCATGACTATCATATGACTCTTGCTCTTGCGATGGGTGCGGATTTCATTATGCTTGGAAGATATTTTGCCAGATTTGATGAGAGCCCGACGCGCAAGATGATTGTCGCGGGAAATTATGTGAAAGAATACTGGGGAGAAGGATCGAATCGTGCGCGCAACTGGCAGCGGTATGACGATGGCGGAACGGGTGGCAAGATGGCATTCGAAGAAGGAGTTGACTCCTACGTCCCATATGCTGGCAAGCTAAAGCCTAACGTTGATTCTTCGATGGCAAAGGTCAAGGCAACCATGTGCTCTTGTGGTGCATCCACAATTGATGAGCTTCAGCAGAAGGCAAGGCTCGTTGTCATATCGTCTACATCCATCATCGAGGGCGGTGCACATGATGTCATTCAAAAGGAAAGTGATCGTCCAAGATAATCCATAAAAGAGTTGCAGAACAGCCATACATAAACAATAAACTGGAAAGCCTGAACAGGCAGAAAAGGAGACCCCCATGCCGGAGATAGAGAAAAATGCATTTACCGTTGAAGGACTGAAAAGACTGCAAGATGAGCTTGCAGAGAGAAAGACAACGAAATCCGCAGAAATTTCGGAACGCCTTAAGGACGCTCGCGCACAAGGCGATCTTTCGGAAAACTCCGAATACGACGACGCGAAAGAGGCACAGGCAAAGAACGAGGCGAGAATTGCTGAGCTTGAGGATCTTCTTAAAAATGCGCGCGTTATTGATGATGAAGAAATCAGCAAGACGAAGGTTACGCTTGGCTCTTTTGTGTTTTTGCGTGACGAAGAGACCAAAGAGGAAGCTGAATACAGTCTTGTAAATGCCAACGAAGAAGACATATTTCAGAATCGCATCTCGCAGGAGTCTCCTGTTGGGAAAGAGATTATTGGCAAGAAGAAGGGGCAGATTGTTGAAGTATCGACTCCAAGGGGGACACTCAAATACAAAATCGTTAAGATCGGCAAACCGACATAAGGATTTTCACCCTGGCGGAAGAGAGGACTTCAGATAAAATGGACACCAATAATGAATCTCCTGTATTGACTGAACAAGATATACAGGAGCAGATCAAGTATCGTCTCGCGAAACTCGCGGATTTGACCGCAGCTGGCAAGGACCCTTTTGAAGAAATCGTTTTTGACGTATCGAGTCACTCGACCGATATAACGGATCATTTCGATGCTATGGAGGGTCAGGAAGTTCGGGTCGCTGGACGGCTGCTTTCTCGGCGTGGCATGGGAAAGGTCAGTTTTTGCGATCTCTATGATAAGAAGGGACACATTCAGATTTTCACCAAAATTGATGAATTGGGTCCTGATGCATATGCGAATTGGCAGAAGCTCGATATCGGCGACATTGTCGGCGTGTGCGGGACTGTATTTCGCACGCAAAAAGGCGAAATATCGATTCGAACACATGAGTATACACTTCTAGCCAAGGCACTTCGGCCACTTCCGGACAAATTTCACGGGCTTCGGGATATGGAGACACGATATCGTCAGAGGTATGTTGACTTGATTATCAATCCCGAGGTAAGAGATACTTTCGAGAAGAGATCTGCTGTCATTCGTGAAATACGAAAATACATGGATTCTTTGGAGTTCATTGAAGTGGAAACACCGATTCTGAATTCCATCCCGGGTGGAGCGGCGGCACGACCGTTTGTGACACATCACAATACACTTGATATTGATATGTTTTTGAGAATTGCGCCTGAGCTTTATCTCAAGCGGCTGATTGTCGGCGGATTTGAAAGAGTCTACGAGATTGGTCGTCTATTTAGAAACGAGGGCATGTCGCCCAAACACAATCCAGAGTTTACGACAATCGAAGCCTATCAGGCATATACCGATTTGCGAGGCATGATGGATTTGACCGAGAAAATGATCAGCGGCGTTGCCACAGCTGTTCTCGGAACGACAGAAATTGTCTATCAGGGCACGCCAATCAGCTTGAAACCGCCCTTCGCTCGCATGACAATGGCGGAAGCCGTTCATATGTATTCGGGTGTTGATTTTTCCTTGCTGTCTACCGATCAGGAGGCTCACGCGGCTGCCAAAGAGAAGGGACTTGAACCTTCGCCGTCTTTTCGCAAAGGCGAAGTAATGAATTTATTTTTCGAAGTATTTTGCGAGGAGAAGCTTATCGCGCCTACGTTCATATGTGATTATCCAATTGAGATTTCTCCGCTTGCAAAGAAGAAACAAGGATCAAAAGAATTGACGGATCGATTCGAGCTGTTTATCGACGGAAGAGAGTATGCCAATGCATACTCGGAATTAAATGATCCGATTGATCAGAAAATGAGATTTCTTGACCAAAACAAGAAGCGCGAATCCGGCGATGATGAGGCGAATCTGATGGATGAAGATTTCTGCATGTCACTGGAATATGGTATGCCGCCAACGGGTGGCATGGGACTGGGCATTGATCGTTTTGTCATGCTACTTACTGACCGTTCTTCGATCCGGGATGTCCTTTTATTCCCGACAATGAAGCCGATCCTGTGAGCACATACCTTTTGGGAGAAATACGATGACAGATCATAAGGATGATAATCACACAAGCGAACCAGCTGAGGAAATGATTCCGAAACAGGACGAGGCAACGTGTGACTCGCTTGCCAGTGAGCCATCTGTGCATGTGATGGAGCGCGCGGAGGCGCTTGCTGTTTTGCATTTGGACGAGAAGGCCAATGCGTATGCAATCGATGAGCGGTTTTGGCAATTGACCAAAAGATATCGAAATGAAGAAAATGAAGAAATGCTTTCCATAATTACAGCTGCCTATGATGTTGCTTCTGGACGCCACGCAAATAAAGAGGCCGAGATTGAAGAAACTGCAAAAGCAAGGAAATTCTTTGGGAAAACAGCAAAACAATGGAAGGTATATTTCTATTATTCCTGGTGGAAGTTTCTGGCGGCTGCACTTGTGATCGGGGTCGTTTCGATCCTGGTTCACCAGATATTTTTCACGCCAGGTTATGACATTAAGATTGTGTCGGCTGGACATTTCTCGCTGGATAACACCATGATGCAACGTTTTCTCGAGGAAGACTTGGGGTATGAGAATCCGTATGTGGCTTGTGCAGATTTGATTGCCGATGAATCAGAAGAGGGCGATCTGACTACGGTAAACGGAGAATCAACATTCTCGGCGATGATCTCGCTAAAACCAGATGTCATCATCTTTGATTACACGACTATGCAGTACAATTTGCCGTATCTGGAAGATATGGACGAATATTACGCTTACCTCCAAAGTGTTCTGCCTCCTGATAAACTATCTGCTGTTACGCCTGTAACTTGCAGCATGGAAGATTACTAGGCCCTGTTTAGCGAGGAAGATCTTAACGGATACGTTTTGACAACAGAGGATAAGATTGATCATGTATACGGTCTGGAGATTACTGACCCAGAGATAATATCTGCGCTTGGCTACGCAAATAATTGGTCGGAGAAGGACCCAAGTCTCGTGCTAGGTATCTCCAATGTCTCTGAAGATAAGAAAACAGCGGAAGAATTCATTTCCAGTTTGCTACTGGATATGGACTTTTTTACCGAAAATGAATAACCGACTTATTTTGTCGTATCGCCAAGATTGACTTCCCTCAAAAGATTATTGATTTCATCCTCATCGAGTATGCGCATGGAACCGGTTTTCTGATCGGGTCAAAGAGAGATACATCCGATGCTTTCCCGGTGAAGAGCGGTGACGCTCCTGCCGTATGCGGCAAGCATTCGCTTGACTTGGTGAGATTTACCTTCCGTGAGTGTCAGTCGGCAGGTATTATTTTCAAGTAATTCGAGTTTTGCTGGCGAAAGCTTAACCGGTTCGTGGTTATCTTCCCGAAGAGT
>JBPOHB010000108.1:0-2613 GCA_052036055.1 Bacillota bacterium
ACAGCGTGCCGCGATTTTTGTGGCAAGTGAGTTTCCTTGGAGGAGACGATGAAAAAGCTTTCTTTCAAACAGGGAATGCTTCCGCTTGATGGTCTGGATTTTTCGAAAGATCGTGTACTTTCGGGTGAGCGTATTCTCGAGATATTTACACCGAAAACGGTTGTGCTTCCTGTTCTCCAGCATATGGGGACACCTGCATCGATTCTGGTTGAGAAGGGTGAAGAGGTTAGCGCGGGTCAGATGATCGGTAAACCGACAAGCCCAATGTGTGTGCCACTACACGCAAGTATTTCCGGGACCGTATTTGATATATCGTCAATTCGTCTGCCAAGCGGTATACGCTGCGATGCTGTGTTCATTCGGAATGACTTAAAGAAACGTCTTGATCCATCCATTTCACGCAGAGCTGATCCGTCGTCGCTTACCCCACGAGATCTGAGACGTCTTCTTGTCATGTCCGGTATCGTCGGAATGGGAGGCGAAGGAGTCCCAACGGCAGTGAAGTGCACGAGAGCGGCATTCGCTGGCGTAAACATATTATATGTCAATTGTCTTCAGAGCGAACCCTATCTCGTTTGCGATATACATCTGATTCGCGAACAGACCGACCGACTCATACATGGCGCCGCCGCGCTTGGCGGTGTATGCCGCGTCAAAAAAATCGTGTTTTGCATCGAAGATAAGTGGGTACAGGAAATTGACATTCTCCGCATAGCCCTTGCGCGGGTTCGCAAAGAATATCCGGATCGAGTGCTAGATATGCTTGTCTTCAAATCTCGGTTTCCTCAAGGATATGACCGATTGCTCATGCAGGCAATTTATCATGTCGAAATACCGATGAAGTATTCCATTGAGGAGGCAGTGGGGGCTGTTGTTTTTAATGCGGCAACCTGCTCGGCATTTTGGGATGTCGTGGAGAAAAACATGCCGTGTATCTCTCGAATCATTACAATTTCGGGTGATACCATGACGGAGAAAAATGTCTTGGTCCCGATCGGTTCTCTCGTATCTGATGTGATTGAGAGAATACCCGGCACGGCATCCTGCCAGCGGATTGTTCTGGGAGGTTCGTTAACTGGGGTGGCATTATCAAATCTTGATACGCCAATCATTAAGACGACACAAGGAATTACCCTTGTGCGAAAGTCGCACACGAATTCGTATCCTTGCATTCATTGCGGTGCCTGTGTTACGGCCTGCCCAGTCGGGTTATTGCCTTATCTTGCAAACCGCTTGATTGATCTTTCTGATACAAAATCTCTGGCAAACGAGCATATCGAACAATGTATTTCATGCGGAGCTTGCTCTTATGTGTGCCCATCGGGAATTGATCTGTCAGCTCATATTGCGCGTGCGGCGCATCGAGCGAGAAAGGCAGGGAAAGCACTATGAGTATGAGAATGAAGCTGCCTGCGCCGCATATCCGCCAAGAACAGAACGTAACGCTCATTTACCCTCTTGTACTTGTTGCACTTTCTCCTTGCGCACTGACATCAGTATATTATTATGGAATTCGGGCAATTGTGCTTTTGATCCTAGGCAGTACGGGTTTTGCCATAAGCGATTACGTTTTTGCGAAGTATGTAGCCCACAAAAAAGATGCATATGATCCCTCATCATTTGTTAGCGGAGCGATTCTTGTGCTGCTACTGCCTGACAGTGTATCATTGTGGGTTTTGTTGGCGGGTATCATCTTTGGTTCCATATTTGTTAAGCAATTTTTTGGAGGACTTGGAACAAATATATTCAATCCAGCGTTATCGGCAAGGGTGTTCCTATATTTTACGTTTCCCGTACAGGCAAACACATATACGCAACCAAGTGAACAATTTTTCTCCATGCAGACATTGTTTACCGGGCCTTCAACCGCCAACATGGATGGCATACTTACTACCCATGTATCTTTTCTTGAGATCCTATCCGGGCGGTATGCTGGAGCAGTTGGAACAACGTGCGCGCTCGCTGCAATAATGGGAGGGATATACTTGCTTCGCAAGGGGATTCTACGAATCCATGCTTCACTGGCATATCTACTCGTTATGTTTTTTGGATTTCTTCTGTTCTGCAGTCCCACGCATTCGATTTCAGAAAGTGTTCGGTTTTTGCTGTATGGCGGAGTGATGTTTATTGCAATATTTTCACTGGGCGACTATTCGTCAACGCCGATAACGAAATCTGGTCGAATCATTTTCGGTTGCCTTGCTGCAATGCTAACAATAATGATGCGAAGGTATGGGAACACAGATTTGTCGCTATGGATTCCGATTCTCGTCATGAATGCGTTGACTCCGATTTTGGATATGTACATTCGTCCGCGTGTATTTGCACTTGAACGCAATGGCAGGGAAGCGCCTTTTCACGTGCTGTATCAAGCAGAGGAGGCAGAGAAATGACTCGTACGAAACTGAAATCGATTTTGCTGACATGTGCAGTCTTTGCGGCGATTATGCTGTGTTTTCTTATCACGATGAATCTGGTTATTCGGAATCGCGAAAATGCGAAAGAACAGAGTTCACTGCGTGCGCAACTATCTTCTGCTCTGCAAGCTAATACATACGAAGAACTCTCATATAGCGAATATAAGGACAATTACCCAGAAATTGATAAATTGTA
>JBPOHB010000102.1:0-2448 GCA_052036055.1 Bacillota bacterium
TGGCGATCATCAGCCCAATCTGTCCTCTGACTACTCGCTGTATCTTGATCATTTTGCTGATCAGGATGATCCGTTGAGTGCGCTTAATCACTACGAGACAGAACTGGTGATATGGGCAAATTATGATATTTCCGACTCAGAACTCGCGAATATTGAACAAGACTATATTAGCCAGAACTATATGACGCCTTATCTTTCCGACATAATCGGTTTCAATCGGACGCCATTTCTTCAGTATGTATACGAACTTCGCAGTAAGCTTCCTGTTATTACTGCCAACTACTTAGTGGATGCAGACGGTAACTTATACACAGTAAAAAGCGATGCTTTACCAGCCGATATCAAAGAAGAACTCGAACAATACGAAATTGTTCAATACTATCAGCTATACGATTCTAATTAAAACTGATAACCCGTTAGAAAATAACGCGTTTCTCCCTTTCTGAGTACGGCTTGTGCGAAATCAAGATGGTGTATGGAATCCGGAAAAAAGTGTGTTTCCAGACAGACTCCACCATAGTTTTCATACATGCTACCCTCTTTCCCGGATACATGCAGATGATTTCCTGTATAAATTTGCAGCCCAGGCAGATTGGTATAGACCGTCATTTTGCGCCCAGATCGCTTCTCACATACATCTGCAACCGCACTGACGGCAGACAATTCCGTATTGAGACAGTAATTCTGATCAATACCTCTCGAGCAAGTGAGCTGCGGATCATGGTCGGTCATCGTTTTCTCCAGACGATCGGGCCTTGAAAAGTCGAACGCCGTCCCGAGAATGTCCCGATACGTTCCGTCTGGAATATTGTCCATTGCCTTATTGGTCATGATTGTCGTGTCAATGTGCAGAACGTGATCCGACACAGAGCCAGAATTATGGCCCCCCAGATTAAAATAGGCATGGTTAGTCGGATTAAATAGTGTGTCTTTGTCTGTCGTTCCCTGGTATAAAAGCAGCATCGTACAATCCGTTGTCCAAGCGTACATGACCTTTGCTGTCAGGTTCCCCGGAAATCCGCACTCTCCGTCTTCTGAAAGATAGGAAAATAGTACGGCCTCGCCTTCGACACAGAAATTGTTCTTGATGCCAGATTGAGCAAGGAGATGATTAGCATCCGCTTCTGACAGCACGTTGCCTTTCCAAAATACATTCTGGAAGGCTGGTTTCCCACCGTGCAAATTATTCGGTCCATCATTTGCAGGAAGATGATACGTCTCTCCGTTTAATGAAAAGGAGGCCCCCCGAATCCGATTTGCATGTCGCCCAACGACCGAACCGTGACATCCCGGATCTGCCATGTAGTGATCTAAATCGGAAAACCCAAGCATGATGTCTGAAAGCGTCCCATCTTTATCTGGAACAACAAGTTTCGTAATTGCTGCGCCATAATTGATCAGCGAAAAACTGGCTCCTGAAGAATGCGTTAATTCATATGAAAAGGAAACATCCTCGTATCTCTTTTTGTCTGCAACCGACGGAAATGGGATAACACGCACGATCATTTTTCTTCCTCCTGTATATCATAAACGGACTCTGACGGGACAAAAATCCTTGTCTCCTGACGAAGCTTCTTATCACTAGCAGAGAGTATCGCAACTTTGCATAGCTCAATTTGACTATCAAGCTTGACCTTTCCTCGAAGATCGGCCTTATGGTAGGTTCCGTCACTCTGAAGGAAATGGCTTCTCACCGTATCTTCAAGTTCGAGTCTCAGAATTTCGAGTACTCTCGCTCGGCAATCAAGATCTTCTACAGGAAAAAGAAGCTCAATTCTTCGATCCAAATTCCTTGGCATCCAGTCTGCTGAGGATAAAAACAAATCTTCATATCCTTCATTATAGAAATAGAATATTCGTGAATGCTCTAAGTATCTTCCCGTAATGGAACGAACCGAAATATTCTCAGACATTCCCTCAACACCTGGGCGCAAGCAACATATCCCTCGGACGATCAGATCAATTTTCACACCTGCCTGAGAAGCTTCATATAGAAGTTCGATCAGAGCTCCATCAACAAGTGAATTGACCTTAACGATGATTGTTGCCTTCTTCCCCTCTTTGGCATTCAGTATTTCCCGGTGGATTTTCTTCTCTAGAAAGCTTCGAAGCCAGAGAGGCGCCGGAATAAGCTTGCGCCATTCTGGTGGTTCCGCATAACCTGACAGCATATTGAAAAACTCTGATGCATCGACGCCAAATGGCTCTGAGCAAGTAAAAAGGCCAATGTCCGTATATATATTTGCCGTAATATCATTATAGTTTCCTGTAGCAAGATGCATATATCTTCTTATGCCATCTTCATCGTTTCGTACTACAAGAGTAATTTTGCTATGCGTTTTCAAGCCGACGAGACCATATATGACGTGACACCCCGCCTTTTCTAGCATCTTTGCCCAGTTAATGTTGTTTTCCTCATCGAATCGAGCCTTAAGCTCCACGAGTACC
>JBPOHB010000198.1:0-1584 GCA_052036055.1 Bacillota bacterium
ATCATCATCAGAATACATATGATAACAAAAAATCCGATTAGGAGGGTTGCTAGAAAGATGTTCATGAAATCCTCATTCCTCCAGTTATTTCATTGCCAACAGCGGATCTTGAATGAATCGATGAATCGTTACCATTCGGTTGTTCGTTGACAAAATCATTGCGATTTGCTAATCTTATCCATGTATCAATGGATTCATTGCTTTGTCGAATAAGCTATGGACGTGTATCAGTTAGGTGTATTTTACCACGATAAATGCCAATTTGTAAATAATTCCATCGTTGAAAAGGAGCACTTCGTATGAACAAACAGTTTCGGGTTTTTCTGTCCTCTTCCTTTCAAGACATGCATGCGGAACGGGATTACTTAAAATGCCATGCATTTGCAGCACTTCAAGCGGAGCTTTATCAGAACGGCTGTGATCTTCAGATTCTTGATTTGCGTGGCACAACAACAGAACCGGACCTCTCGCAAGAGGAGGCAGTGCTGCGTTTATGCCTGAACGGAGTCGAAGAATGTATCCCGCGTATGGTGGTTTTGATGGGAGATCGCTATGGGTGGGTTCCTTATGGTGAGGGGGCAGAGTATCTCGACGACCAGGCTAAGAACAGAGCTGAGCTTTCCGTTCAAAATATAAGCGATGCGCCAAATCTTGACATTACAAAAGAAGAAATTGCCGGTCGAAGTGTAACACACCTTGAAATCTATTATGGTCTGAAACATATGCCCCATGATGATATTTTCGTTTATCAGAGAAAAGGGCTTCCTTATGAAAGAATGTCGGATGCGCAGCGTGCGCTATTTTGTTACGGCTTTGAATCGCAGCAGGCATTAAAAACCGAAATCAATGAAAAAATGGGCGGACATTCAGAAAATCGGCGGGAGTAGACGGGGGGTGGGGACTCTGATCACAGCTCTGTAACAGACCTGGAAGCGTTGGATGGGATGATTTATTCGGATTTAAAGGCAAGCTTTGAACGAGAGCTTGCATCGGATCAGACTGAGGATATCTCCGGGACTCAGGATTCTGAATATATACTGACAACCTTAGCACAGTCTACAATGCGATGCAATGCGGTAGGCGACTATGATCCGCCATTGGAATTCCGTGAAAAGCTGCAGCAAATTCTAGACCACCCTGGCGCATATTGGATTACCGGTGAGTCTGGCAGTGGGGTAACCACGTATACGGCACAACTCTGCCATAGTCTGGTGCTCTATGCACGGATGCGGGAAAAGCGAGGCGAACGCCCCGTTCTGGTGGTTAAATATACTGCAGAGAGCCATGCTCATACGCCTAGTGCAGACATAATGATGATTCAGCTGCTTGAGCAGATGGAGAATGCGGCGATCGATTTGTGCCCAATGGAGGAATGGGATGATTTTAAACTTGCAATTGAAGAATGTATCGAGAAGCTGAATGATTATTCGGAAGATCGGAACAATCGTGCGCTGAAGAAAGAAGCGGTTGATATCTCCACGAATCTCCTCCGGCGATTTCTTGAATTATTACTCAGCGCATACGAAGTTTTTATCGTACTGTGCGATATTGATATGCTTGTGGGTGAAGATGAAGAAGATAGAA
>JBPOHB010000048.1:0-1579 GCA_052036055.1 Bacillota bacterium
GTGATCCTGACTCGTCATTTCGAATCGGCAGCGCACTTATTTATTGTATGTCACAGATGCAAAATGACGGAAATACCTACATATACCAAGAGACTCTTTTCGAACATGCTCGACGACTGCTATATTCTGACCGGGATGATGTGGAGGAAGCTCGCGGAACTGCAGGTGATGTAGCACATAAGAATGCGCGCTGCATGGATATGTCAAGAACAATTGACGTTTCTCACCCAGGCTATCAGGAATTGATTTTGAAGAAGCGGATCATTGCTTACCGGATAACGCAGGACAATCAAATTGAGATTTTGTCGGAAAGATATGCCGGAGCAGATGTTCGGATCGCCTTTTCGTCAACTCTTGAAGCAGAAATATATGTGGCAAAATCGATTTCTGCGCGGACAAAGAGAACCATTCCCGACATCTCCTTGCATGGACTAAGGGAGGAGATGGAAGAGATATGTAAGCGGATCATGATAGACCCAGATGACACGCAGGTATCGGCGGTCGTTTCTGCAGCAGTGGCGCCCTTCTCGATCATTACGGGGGGCCCTGGAACAGGGAAGACGACGATCATTCGATTGCTCGTGTCATATTTTACGGAGAAAAAGAGAAAAGTTGTCTTGTGTGCTCCTACTGGCAGAGCAGCAAAAAGAATGTACGAAGCATCTTTACAAAAGGCGAGTACGATTCATCGGCTTCTGGAAATTGAACGTGTGCAAGAACATGAGCAAGAGACTATTTTCAAGAGAAATCATGATAATCCGATTGATGCGGACATCATTATTGTTGATGAGACAAGCATGCTGGATATATTTTTGTTTCGAAGCTTTCTTGATGCAGTAAATGAAGATACACAAGTCGTTTTTGTCGGTGATCAGGATCAGCTGCCGTCGGTAGGTCCAGGGAATGTCCTTGCGGATATGATTGCATCAAAGACAGTCAGTGTTTGTCGGTTGACGAAGATTTTCCGCCAGGCGGCGATCAGTCGAATCGTGCAAAACGCCCATAGAATTCTGTTGGGAGAATCTCTTGTTTTTGATCAGTCACTTGAAAGTGATTGCATGTTGATCGCAAGGGATTATTCGGAAGGCATTTCTCAGGCTGTCTGTAAACTATATGCAAATGTGTTGCCGGAGGTATATCAGATCGATGTTCTTCGTGATGCGGTAGTTTTGTGTCCATCTCGAAAAGGACCAGCGGGAATTATCGCGCTAAACGAGATTCTCCAAAGTACGGTTATCTCTGCGGATGCGCCGCATGTATATGCGCACGGATGTCATTTTCATGTTGCAGATAAAGTCATGCAGATTCGGAATAATTATGACCTTTCTTTCACAGGGTCAGATAATGCTCATGGAACAGGCGTCTTCAACGGAGAGATGGGCGTCATTAAAGAAATCAATCCTTCGGAAGGTCTGGTTACGGTCGAGCTTGATGATACAAGACTTGTAACGTATGATAAATCCTCGCTTGACGATCTGGATTTGGCGTATGCCACAACGGTTCACAAGAGTCAGGGAAGTGAATTCCCCATCGTCATTCTAGCCGTTCCAGCAGGCTCATCCGTGGTGAATAACCGGAC
>JBPOHB010000205.1:0-4539 GCA_052036055.1 Bacillota bacterium
TCGGCCGTACTTTGTCTGAGCAGGTTGATTAGGCAGATTTGAGCGGTCGTATGATTGGGTTTCGGGAGCGGGTGTTCCGGTAATTCTCGAAGCCCCTCGTCGATCCTTCGTCATGATAGTTTTCTCCTTTGTCGGCAGATCCTTCATTTATGCTAGAACATAATTATAATCTCCGTGCAATTCAGTTTTGTATGGATCGGGTGACGGTTTTGTTACAGAAGAATGATAATAGATATTCTTTCAGAAATCATGTGAAAAATGAGAGAAGAGTGGACTGATTGACCCAAAACACGTAAAAAGAGTACAAAATAAGTGAGGACACTAAAAAAGCCTTCCTTCATATACCTGGAAAAGGTTGCCCGAAACTATGAATGTATGTATTATAGACGATGGATGTTTTTGTAAATAAAGGAGAACAGAATGCTTGATGTATCCGGAGTAACCCTAAGATTCGGCGGGCGCACGCTTTTTGAAGATGTAAACATATCATTTACCAAAGAAAACTGTTACGGAATCATTGGCGCAAATGGTGCCGGGAAATCAACATTTCTCGAAATACTATCAGGAGAAATCGAATCAAGTAAAGGAACGGTAACTCTGTCCCCCGGCGAACGTATGGCCGTTCTGGAACAGGATCACTTTAAATACGACGCTTTTTCCGTGCGCGAAACGGTTATCATGGGTCATAAACGCTTATATGAGATTATTGGAGCGAAAGAAAAATTGTATGCAAAATCGGATTTCACCGAAGCGGATGGCATCATTCTCGGTGATTTGGAGGGCGAATTTGCAGAACTTGATGGTTGGTCGGCCGAAAGCAATGCGGAGATTCTCCTTCAGGGACTTGGAATAGCACCCGATTTTTTTGACCGTACTATGTCGGATTTGACCGGAGCCCAGAAGGTCAAGGTACTACTGGCACAAGCGCTTTTCGGAAATCCGGATGTGCTGCTCTTGGATGAGCCGACAAACCATCTCGACCTTGATTCTTGTCGGTGGCTAGAAGATTACTTGATGAATTTCGAGAATACCGTGCTTGTCGTATCGCATGACCGTCACTTCCTCAATAAGGTCTGCACGCATATTGCGGATATCGACTTCTCAAAGGTGACTCTTTTCCAGGGGAATTACGACTTCTGGTATGAATATACACAACTATCGCTACGCCAAGCGAAGGATCAGACAAAGAAAGTCGAGACGAGAAGAAAAGAACTGCAGGACTTTATTACACGATTCTCGGCTAACGCATCTAAATCGAAACAGGCAACGTCAAGGAAGAAACTTCTTGAGAACCTTGAGCTTCCCGAGGTGAAAAATTCATCCAGACGGTATCCTTTCATTTCTTTTACGCAGGACCGCGAGATCGGAAACGATGTACTTTTTGTTCGCGGGATAAGCAAAATGGTTAATGGAAGAAAGGTTCTTGATAACTTGAGCTTTACCATGGAAAAGGGCGACGCGATTGCGCTCGTGGGAGATGATGAGGTTGCAAATACGACGCTTTTCCAGATTCTGATGGGCGAACTTGAACCGGACGAGGGCGAGTGCAAATGGGGCATCACGACATCGCGCTCATACTTGCCCAAGGATAACAGCGCCTATTTTGATGGCAGCGACCTGTCTCTCGTTGATTGGTTGAGGCAGTATTCGAAGGATCAAAACGAATCGTATATACGAGGGTTTCTGGGTCGCATGCTGTTTTCGGGCGAAGAAGCGCTCAAACAGGCAAGTGTTCTGTCCGGCGGCGAAAAAGTAAGGTGCATGCTCTCAAAAATGATGCTCTCGGGTTCAAATGTCCTGATCTTGGACGACCCGACGAACCATCTGGATCTTGAATCCATTACGGCCGTTAACGAGGGGGTCAAATCATTTAAGGGTTCGATGCTATTTACATCGCATGACCACGAATTCGTGCAGACCATTGCAAATCGCATTTTCGAAATCGCACCTGAAGGACTTATTGATAAAAGAATGCAATATGACGAATTCCTTGAGAGGCACGACGAATTTTCCCCGATTAAGTAAATTTGTTTGTTTCGGAGGATCGGAGTATAATCATTTACAGAGCTTATCAGAGAAGAGAGGAATTTCTTCTGATAAGCTTTGTTTTGTTTAACGCAAGAAATACTGCTTGAAATCCCATCTTGTAATTTTGAAAACGAGATGATAAACTTATGATAATAAGATTGGATGGTGATAAATATGGAAGTTATTACGAAAATAGGTGTCTGGGGAGATTCCATACTTAAAGGGGTTATCCTTGATGAAGCTGCGGGCAGGTATCGACTTATGAAGGATGGCGCAGTGAATTGTTTTGCAAAACTTTTCCATAGGGATGTCAGTAATCATTCGCAGTTTGGATGTACGGCACCTAAGGCTCTTGCAAATCTTGATCGGAGCATAGAGCGGGGGCTGGATGAAGACCTGATTCTACTGGAATTTGGTGGAAATGATTGTGACTATAACTGGTCTGCGGTTTCTGCGGATCCAGGCGGTTTGCATATGCCTAACACGCCGTATGTAAGTTTTATTGATTCGGTTCAGAAGATGATTTCTACACTTCTTGCAAGAGGTATACGTCCTGTTCTGATGAATTTGCCTCCGATCGATGCGTATCGTTATTTTGACTGGATTACTTCGCAAGAGGGCATTGATAGAGAGAACATTCTATCTTTTCTCGGCGAGAAGGAGTATATATATCGGCATCAGGAGAAGTATTCGGCAGCAATGGAGAGACTTGCCTATGCGAACAATCTTGTCATTCTTAACGTTCGGGAAGCATTTCTAGATGAGAGGCGTCTGGGTAATTGTCTTTGTGCGGATGGGATTCACCCAAATGAGAAGGGACAGGCACTGATTCAGGGTGTTTTTGCGAAAAGATATCAGTTGTATTTGCATTCATAGGATTACAAATGGGATTATCTGCTTAATTTTATGAGGCTTACTTACTGATTCGCCGTGCTTTTTATTGCAAAACTTGCCCTGTGCAGGCATAGTTTTCCGACTGGCTCTATTATTCTATTCTTTATTGATTCTACCCTTACAGAATGCTATAATATGTTGGCGTTTCAAGCTTATATCTTGATCTTTGATCGGGCAGAGACGCACTGAATTGATAGATGCCGAGCTTGTGATTATGTAGCTTGCTTGGGTGTTTCTATTTTTTTTTCGAAATTGCATATTTTTTGCGTATAAGGAGAAGATGTATATGAGAGATGGTATGAGGGGATTGCCTGAGGCAAACGGTCTGTACTCGCCGCAGTTTGAACACGATGCTTGCGGTATCGGATTTGTTGTAAATATTCACGGCAAGAGATCGCATGAGATAGTAAGGCAGGGTATAACGATTCTAGCCAATCTCGCTCACAGAGGCGGTGCCGGAAGTGAAGAAAACACAGGAGATGGAGCAGGTATGCTGCTTCAGATACCCGATAAGTTTTTCCGTCAGGTTTGTCCGCTGATTGATATTACACTTCCTGAAGAAGGCTCCTATGGTGTTGGCATGCTGTTTTTGCCTCGCCAGGCAGACGCCAGAACCGCTTGTCAGAAGAGAATCGAGAAGATTATTCACGAAGAAGGTCAGGCTGTACTTGGTTGGAGGACGCTTCCTGTCAATGAGACTTCACTTGGTTCCTGCGCGCGTGCGAATCGCCCCTACTTATGTCAGGTGTTCATAGGAAAGAGTGACAACATTAAGACGCCTCTTGGTTTTGAGAGAACTCTCTATATCATTCGTAAGCGCGCAGAGAGCCTGACGCTTAACCTACCGCAGGACAGCTCGCAGTATTTCTATTTTGCAAGCCTCTCTTCCAGAACAATCGTCTACAAAGGAATGTTGACGGCAGATCAGATAGATGCCTTCTACCTAGATCTTGCGAGCCTGGATTTCGAATCGGGACTGGCGCTTGTCCATTCGCGTTATAGCACGAATACATTTCCCAGCTGGGAACGCGCACATCCGTATCGCTATTTGATTCATAACGGTGAAATCAACACCCTTCGCGGCAATATTAACTCTATGCACGCTCGCGAGTCGCTGATAGAGACGGATGTCTTTGGCGAAGATGTATCAAAGGTTTTCCCGATCATCAACACCGATGGCAGCGATTCCGCCATGTTTGATAACGCTCTTGAATTCCTCACTTTATCTGGACGCCCTATCGAACAGGCGGCCATGATGATGGTTCCTGAGCCTTGGTCGCGTCATGAGAGTATGAGCGATGAATTGAAGGCATTTTATGAGTATCACAGCATGATTTCTGAGCCTTGGGACGGGCCGGCGGCAATGGCGTTTACGGACGGCAAGAAGGTCTGTGCCATTTTGGACAGAAACGGTCTCCGTCCATCAAGGTATTATGTAACGAAGGATGGTCTCGTGATTTTGTCGTCTGAAGCGGGCGTTCTTGATATTCCTGCCGATAACATCATCGAGAAGAACCGTCTTCGTCCGGGAAGGCTCCTTCTTATTGATACAGAACAGGGACGCATTGTTACTGATGACGAAGTCAAAGAGACGATGGCATCCGAACATCCGTATCG
>JBPOHB010000126.1:0-2444 GCA_052036055.1 Bacillota bacterium
TTCACGGTTATTCGATGGTTAAGGCAGGGCAAGCAGTTGCGGGTGCGAAGGTGATTCCTCTTGTTGTTCAGGAGAAGGTACTTATGGAAGCTGAGCAGGTCATTTGGGAGAAGGAGAAAGTCATGGCGGTTCTTCCTCTTCGGCCTCTTCGTGTGGGTATTGTTGTCACAGGTACGGAGGTATTCGAGGGGCGGATTGCAGATGCTTTCGGACCGATTCTTGCAGGCAAAGTCGAGGCACTTGGGGGCATCGTTATTCAGACCCTTTTTGCTCCTGATGATGTGGAGAAAGAAAAATCGTGCATATATGAGCTTGTTCGGTGTGGGGCAGAGCTTATTATGATTTCCGGTGGGATGTCCGTTGATCCAGATGATGTCACGCCGCTTGCTATTGCAAAGGTGGCGGAAGAGATTGTGTCCTATGGGTCTCCCGTCTTGCCTGGCGCCATGTTTATGACAGCATATATGGGTGAATTGCCGATTGTGGGGGTTCCTGCATGTGGGATGTTTCGCAGGATAACCGTTCTGGACATTTTACTTCCACGCATATTTGCAGGGGTGAAAATTACCAAAGAAGATATAGATTCACTGGCATACGGTGGATTCTGCTTGAATTGCGAGGTGTGCCATTTTCCTTTGTGTCCGCTTGGGAAAAGTTAATGAATTCTTACTTTTCAATTTGCGTGTTCGCTTTACCGATCGTTTTTTCCATGATATGATCAAGGCGATATAGCCTGGCGAAGAAGTCATTTCTTTGTCTGGCTATTTTTCTTGCTATTTTGCTGCTCTTTATTTGTAACAAGTGAGAAGAGGCGATTTCTCGTGAAAAAGATTCTTGTTATTGATGATGACTTGGAGGTTCAGGCGATTCTTCGGACGTATCTTGAAAGATAAGGGTTCGAGGTGTTCTGTTCTTCCTGCTCGGAGAGCGGACTGGTGCTTATGCGGAATAGGCAGCCAGATCTGATTATTCTGGATATTTTCCTTCCAGATAGTAACGGTCTGGAGACCTGCAATAAGATTCGCTTGGAGATCAAGACACCCATTATTTTGATTAGTGCAAAAGGCGACGAATCCGACAAGGTGCTCGGACTCGGTCTCGGAGCGGATGATTTCCTGACAAAACCATTTAGTTTTAACGAGCTTGTCGCACGGGTTAAGGCGCAAATTCGCAGAAACGAGTTTGTGCGAGAGTCTGTCCCAAGTTCAGATGAGAAACGAGAAGTGATCGTTAAAGGACCGCTGCTCATAGATATGGAAGCAAGAACCGTGTATCTTCGCGAAGTGCTTCTGACGCTGACGGCGAAGGAATTTGATTTGCTGGCCTTTTTTGCGGAGAATGAAAATCGTGTTTTCAGTAAGGATACGATTTACGAGAGTATATGGGGATATGATTCAGGTGGCGACAGTCGGACGATTGCCGTGCACATCAGGCGTCTCCGCGAGAAGATTGAGATTAATCCTAATGAGCCCAAAATGATTCTGAACGTCTGGGGTGTCGGATATAAATTTTCGGCAAGCGGGGCGCAGTAATTGCGTGAGGATTGCAATATGACACAATGCAAACGGATGGATCCATATGAAATGGAATGCCAAATCGACGCGCTGAAAGCGGAAAATATGAGTTTGGCTCAGAAACTCCATGAAAAAGAGGAACAGGTTAAGAAGGAACGAAGCTTCCTCTTTTCATTAATCGACGGTATTCCCGCGTTCATCTATTTGCAGTCGAAGGATTATTCCATCAAATATGCAAACCGCGTTTTTTTTGATCTTTTCGGAGATTATGACGGCAGACCTTGCTACAAAGTGATGAATCATCGGGATACGCCGTGTGAGGAGTGCCGGACGTTTTGGGTTTTCGATGCAAAAATGCCACAGCAGTGTCGCACCAATGGAACGCAGAAAGGATTCTGCTATAGCAAAGGGAGCGTCAATCTGATTGATCGATTTATGGAAGAGATTGAGGATCGTGATCTTTCGTCAAAAGTCATGATAACGAATACCGGATGCTTCGGAATTTGTGACAAAGGTCCAATTGTTGTTATCTATCCTGAAGGGGTCTGGTATGGTAATATAACAGAAGATGATGTGGCTCGTATTGTAGAGGAACATCTTGAAGGCGGCTTAGTTGTGGAAGACCTTCGAATCTGATAGTACGTTTCTGATCTAGAGAAGGACAGATGGCAAATAGTGCCGTTTGTCCTTCTTTTTATTTTCTAGGAGGCAAGATGATTCGACTTACAGACACAACTCTCATGCATATCCGTATTTCAGAAGCCTTACAGACGAAGGACGTCCTATCCTTTTGTCATTTACTTCTGCGTGTCGGTGTGGAGTATGTTCAGATGCCGACGGCGATGTATTCGCGGCTTCGCTCAGACAAGTCATTTTCTGATGAGATCACGAATGGGCTCGATGCGACGGTGAAAGAAGCCAGAACCCTTC
>JBPOHB010000109.1:0-4290 GCA_052036055.1 Bacillota bacterium
AGAACCTTCTTGAGTCCAGGTATGTTCTCGTATTGCCATGACGGGTTATAGAAACTCTTTGTTGCTTCCATATCCTCGACTCTACAGCCGAAGATATAGACATTATCCTCACCCACCGCTTCAGCAATCTCAACATTCGCACCATCGAAAGTTCCGAGCGTGACCGCACCATTCATCATAAACTTAATGTTTCCTGTTCCAGATGCTTCAAGTCCTGCCGTAGATATCTGTTCGGAAATATCTGCCGCCGGGAACATTTTCTCGCCATTACTCACGTTATAATTCTCAAAAAAAACGACTTTGATCTTCCCGTCGATTTCTTTATCGGAATTGATCAATCCAGCAATTTCGTTTATGAACTTGATAATCGCCTTCGCGCGGAAATATCCAGGAGCCGCCTTCGCCCCGAAAAATACAGTGATCGGCGGAAGGGCAAGCTTCTCGCCGGATTTAATTCTGTCGTATAAGTGCAGAACATACAAAGCATTCAGCAGCTGTCTCTTATATTCGTGCAACCGCTTAATCTGCATGTCGAAAACCGAATCCGGATCAACCAGAATCCCTTCCTTCTTCCAGATAAAATCAGCAAATTGCTCCTTACAGTCTTTCTTAATCTCAAGGAAGCGGCCCATGATATGCTTATCCTGCGCGTATTTCTCTAGAGCAAGAAGCTTATCCATATCCGTAACCCAAGCTTCGCTGCCAACAAGTTCTGTAATCAGTGCAGAAAGTTCTGGATTGCACGTGCGGAGCCAGCGACGCGGCGTTACCCCGTTCGTCTTATTTGAGAATTTCTCCGGCCAGAGCTTGTACCAATCCTTAAGCGTATCTCTTTTCAGAATATCCGTATGGAGAGCCGCAACGCCGTTGACAGATCTTGATCCATAAATGGCAAGCCACGCCATACGGACCTTGCCGTCGCCAAGTGGAGAGAGCGAGTCAACCAATTCACGGAATTGTCCGGCAGCAAGCATCTCGTTTCTGAACTGCAAATTGATACCGTCGATAATCTGATATATTCTTGGGAAAAGATACTGGAAAATGCCAATATCCCACTTCTCAAGCGCCTCTGCCATAACCGTATGATTCGTATAAGCAAAAGTCTGCGTCACAATCTTCCATGCGTCTTCCCATTTGATTCCATTCTCATCAATAAGTATCCGCATGAGTTCAGGGATACCAATTACTGGATGCGTATCATTCAGTTGGCATGAATTGTACTTGGCAAAGTCTGACAAATCATCCCCATGAACCGATTTGTAACGCGCGACAATATCCTGCAGCGATGCCGATACAAAGAAGTACTGCTGGCGCACGCGCAAGACCTTCCCATCGTATGAGGTATCGTTAGGATATAGAACACGCCAAATATCATTGACGCGATTTCTCTCCATTACGGCATCATCGAAACGCTGAGAATTGAATAAATTGAAATCAAACTCTTGCGCTGGTTCTGGTTTCCATAAGCGTAGTCTGTTTACATTTTGCGTTGCATATCCTGTGATTGGCATGTCGTACGGGACGGCCCATACCTCAATATCATTATAGTGAATCTTCACCCGCTCTTCTTCCCTGCGAACAACAAAAGGGTAGCCACTTTCAAGCCAGCTGTCTGGAACCTCTTTCTGGAATCCATTGTCGAAGGTCTGACGGAACAAGCCGTAACGGTAAAGTATGCCATATCCGGTAACAGGCAAATTCATTGTTGCACAGGAATCCAGAAAGCAAGCCGCCAGTCTGCCTAGGCCTCCGTTACCAAGACCCGGATCTTTCTCCTGCTCTAGTAAATCTGTCAGATTAACGCCGAAATCGGAGACAGCTTCTCTCGCCTGCTCATAAATGCCAAGGTTGACCAAGTTGTTCAGCATGGATCTGCCTTCCAAAAACTCGGCCGAAAAGTAGTGTGCCTGCCGAACTGTATCATAAGAATCTCTGGTCTTTTCCCAGTCGTCCGCAATGAGTTCCACAACTGTGTGGGATAGTGCCATCCAATAGTCCCAAAGTGTCCCTCGGTCTGCCGCTTTGCCAGCCTCGGCGCGAAGGTGAATTGCCATCTTTTCACGTAATAATTCTGGTGTAACTTTATTATTCATACTGTCTTGTGAAGAGCTCTACGCAAATGCGAGAGCCGCCCCACTCTCCTTTTTTGCTTTGAATTGTCTGGTTTGATTGTATCAGGCACGGACAACGGGTGTCAAATCATTTGCGTATTTCCATGATATTACACAAAGAAAAGCAGCGGATGCGTCTTTCGTTATACATTCTTTGTCGTATCACGGTATGACATGCTTGTGTGTCGTCACAAAACGCACGCTTTCTTCTTAACATTTTCAGGAAACCCAGAGCCATTGTCTTGCATCTGTTTATACTTCAAGGTATTCTGATTAATAATGACAATCATTTGTGGAGGACGTATGCCGATTTTCTCTGTTTCACTGATAGCCGCTATCATCGCACTGGCACTCGCATTTCTGCTTCAGCATATGTATAACTGCTTACCCGAATCGTGGCTTCAGGATTATGATTTCGACCCGACAGCACCGAATGTTCGCATGGCACGACGTATGAAGCTTTTCCCACACACTCTCTGCATCATGTTATGCATATCCGTTGCCGTCTTTTTGGGTATGCAGATGAATCCCGATTACATCACGAAGCGGTATGTTTTTCATATCCTTCTCATGATTCTTCCTCTATACCCTTTGGCACTCATTGTGATTTCCGATCAGCTTAACAAGATTATCCCCGATCAATTGGTGGTCGTGACCGCCCTCCTTTCCGTCTTTGGCTTTCTGGCTGACTATTTAGAAGGAAGTCTCTGGCTGGCATCCACGCCATGGTATTCCCTTTTCCTTAACCGACTGTTGGGCGGCGTTGTTGGCGCAATGGTACTACTCGCCATCGGCTTCATTGGAACGAATGTTAGCGGTCAAGAATCTATGGGGTTTGGAGATATCAAGCTGATTGTTGCCTGCGGACTTCTATGCGGACTGCGCGGGCTCCCCTTTGTGTTCTTCATTTCCTTCCTCGTTGGCGGTATTTTCGCTTTTCCTTTATTGATTCGAAAAAGAAGACTACTCGCAGCCGAGCATAAACTGATACAAGAAAGTGAGAATCCTGTTCGGACGCGCAAGGAAATCGAGAAAAGAAAAACAGAAATCCACTATGCAGATGATCCGAATGTCATTGCATTCGGGCCTTTTCTGGGACTCGGCACGGCAATATTTCTCGTGTTTGAATCTGCGCTACATGCTTATTTTCTTTCGGACATATTGCCGGGACTGCAAGTGATTTTCTCATGACAAGGGGAAGTAGCAGCACAACCACGCTGGCCATACAGGGACTTGGCAAAATGAATGCCGCCCGTCTTTTCTTTTTGTGTGCACTGGCAAGTACATTTGTATCATTTATCTGGATATGTATGCCAGATAGTACTTTTTCCTTCTCGAAGACTTCACTGCTTGGCTTCTTTGTCATAAGTATTTTCAGAGTCGTACTGTGTCTGATTCTGCCGATTGTATATGTTGCCTTTTATGCAGATACTCATGAAAAAGAAATTGTCGGAACGAATCCGGGGATTGGCGTCTTTCTTATGTGTCTTCTACTCGGATGTCCTGCCGGCATTCTATTTGTATCCACGCATAATCTATCCGCCTATTTCTTTTTGTCGCAGAAAATCACCGTCGCATCGCCAGCATATAATTATGTCTCACAGGATTCTTCGAAGCTTGCACTCGTTCTTCTTGTACTCATGGCATATGTCATTCCCATCATTGCCCAAGAACTATTCTTTCGGGGTGTGTTTTGGGAGATTTTTCAGGCAAAAACAAATACGCGTGCACAGAATGTCTTAGCCGCTCTGTTCTTTTCTGCATATATGCTCTCTCCTGTGGACTTTTTAGCGTTTTTTTTGTTAGGTCTCGTATTAGGTGTCGTCCGCAGAGCCACAAATAACGTGTTCTGTCCGATTCTCACGCAGTTTGGTATGTTACTTACGTATTTCCTGTCGAAGGAAATGCTCCCCTACCTTGATTTGACAAGCGTTTCCAGCTTGATTGATCTTGATAAGACCGTACTATACGCGTCGCTATCCGCACTCTTGATTAGTCTTCTTTCCTTTTTCCCTGTATTCTCACAAATTCAGCGATGCGGGGAGAAACCAACTTCCCTATCATTGCCGCATGAGAAGGCCCCTTCTTTGACTAAGCTTGCCGTCTTCTCGTGGCCTCTCGCTCTTGGTCTATTACTATTCGCAGCTCAGTGGGTTTTGCTACTCGATCTGTAAATTGT
>JBPOHB010000001.1:0-1616 GCA_052036055.1 Bacillota bacterium
ATTCTGCGTCTGAAAAACGTCCTCACTTACATCGACGAGAACTATATGCGTTCCGTTGGAGCGGAAAAAATGGCAACCATGTGTAATATGAGTTACAGTTATTTCTCGCGATTCTTCAAAGCATCCATCGGCAAAACGCTATCCGAATATCTCACATATGTCCGGATAACCGAAGCGGAGAAATTACTCGTAAGTACGAATATGAGTATCAGCCAAATCGCGATGGAAACAGGCTTTTCAAATGCAAGTTACTTCATTACGCAATTTAAGAAGAACCGCCACATGACGCCCAAGAAATTCAAACAAAAACTTCTGATCGACCGTCCGCAGTCATAAATGAATGAAAAAGGCTGACACATTCTGAACAGATTCTGTTCATTTTGCATCAGCCTCGATCATGATCTTCCTATTAACTACTCCTCGCGCTTTTTCTTCACGCGCGGCTTATCTGATTGATCTCTTTTCTTGGTGCCATACTCTTTCTTCGCAAATTCTGATTTTTTCTCGTACCCGCCTGCCTCAGAACGTTTCTTGGGGTAAGATGTCTTTGCTCCATCCTTTGCGTAGGTTTTCCTCTTATCAGGATACGGAGAATCAGTCCTCTCAGAACGTTTCTTATCATAACCACTCGAATTGCTTCTCGCGCGGTTACTTGTGAAGGATTCTTCCTCAGCATTTTCGCGTTTCAATTCAACATGAACGGGAATCCGCCCAAGACGCTGATTGTTAGCCTTCTCGACTACCTGTTCGGCAACATCTTTTGGAACATCAACAAAAGTATAGTCATCACAAATTGCGATTGCGCCAATTAAGCTTCCCGTAATTTCGCCCTTTGAGGCAATAAACTGGACGATCTGATTGGGGCGAACTTTTTCCTTTATTCCAATATTCAGAAAGAGTCTTTGCATGCCCTCTTCTGTTCTTTTTCCGTGATTTCTCATATTGGGTGCCGGTGCTTGCATGTTAGGATCGCGTGTTCTCGCTTTTGAAGCATACTCCTCGTATGGGACAACCTCGGCAATCTCGTCACGACCTGCCATTGTTTCACCGCACAATTGTTTGAGAAGTGCGGCCGCCACATCAGACGCAGTAGAATATATCGAATCCTCGCTTGAATCATTCAGACTTTCCACATATTCGTCAATACAATTCACATAATATGAAAGATCGTTTTTCTCAAGAGCTTTGCTCGTTTCTTCCAACACGGAAGAGACACGCTTCTCTGTTACATGCATAAGGGTTGGAATTTGCGCTCTGCTGATGGTCGCTTTTACAGCTCTCTGGATATTTTTCAGATCAACAATTTCCCGACCGACAACAAATGAGTATGCCTTGCCAGATTTGCCGGCACGGCCCGTTCTTCCGACACGATGCACGTAGTATTCATCATCTGAGGGAAGATCAAAATTGAAAACGACTTCAACATCATCTACATCAATCCCTCGTGCGGCAACATCCGTCGCAATAAGTAGATCAAGCTTGCCCGATTTGAATTGCTTCATAACACGGTCTCTTGATGCTTGCTTCATATCACCGTGAAGAGCCTCCGCTGAGTATCCTCTTGTATTCAGGCGATCTGCAAGTTCGTCAACACGTTTCTTCGTATTGCAAAACAC
>JBPOHB010000207.1:0-4569 GCA_052036055.1 Bacillota bacterium
GATTCCGATTCTCCAAGCAAGCTGAACAAAGATTGGGTTACAGGAATTCTCAAATGCCTGGGTAAGGGTTTCCGTTCCATGGTTTCCACCGTGATATTCGCGCCAGCAATGAATTGTATCCACGTCCGATACTTGGATTGGCGCATCGCTGAACATTTCATCTTCTGTTGTTAATCCCTCTTCGAACGCAATTGCCGTTGTTAAGGCCTTAAATGTCGATCCAGGTTCGTACGTATCAGAAATCGTCCGATTCCTCCATACCGAAGACATAAGATAGTTTATCTGTCCTTCTGTCGGCTCGGTTTCAGTCGTTTCTGTCTGCACTTCTTGATTGGGATCACTTGTCGGTGTAGGTGTCACTGTCGGCGTTGGTGTCGAGGTTGATGTTGGTGTCGCTTCCGTTGTCGTACTTTCAGATGAATCGGAATCTACGGTTGCCGGAATTGCATTCCAAGCATCCAGTGACATCCAGTCAGGCTTTGATCGCGGATTATTCAGATCAAAGTCAGGGCATGAGACCATCGCGTAGACGGCGCCAGTATGTGGATTCATGACAATCGCCGTCACACCATTCATTACATCGTACGCGTCATAGACATCTTGACAGACATCTGTTGCAATTTGCTGGATATTCGAATCCAAGTTAAGTACAACATTGTATCCATCTTCCGCTTCAATGACAGTAGGCGATGAATACGGAAGTGCACTTTGACTATAGTTATCTACTTCAACATATGTGTAGCCTCTCGTACCCGCCAGCTCTTCATCATAATAAGCTTCAATTCCAAGTTGCCCGATCAGTGTTCCGTCCGAGTTTTGTGCAAATCCTATGACTTGCGCTGCCAGAGAATCATATGCATAATACCGTTTTGCAACAGGATCTATTGCAATACCGCCAATTTCATTATCCGAGATATACGTTTCGAGCAGATCAATTGTATCCTTCTCAATACCCTTTGCAAGCTGAATATACGTCGCATCCGTATCAGCCAAATCACTTAGTACACTTGCTTCATCGATGGATAAAATGGACGAAAGACTTGCCGCGATATCTTCGCGAGTCAGATCTTCCGTAATGGATTCGACATCTCCTGGCGTAATTCCGATCGTATACACATAGGTTGTGCTTGCAAGCACATTTCCATTCGCATCAATAATGTCGCCACGAACCGGTTCATCAACAATCCTCTGCCAGTGTTGCTCCGATGCGAGTCTTGAATAATATACATACTGATTTACCTGAAGACCGTATAATGCATGCACCAAAACAGCCGCAAATATTGTCAGCCCCAAACCGATAAGAAGAACCCATCCTCTGCGCATACCTGTCAAAGGAGAATCCTTCGATTTCTTCTTTATCTTTCCCGCAGGATGTGCGGGTTTTCTATCTCGGCGCATATTTTCTGTCAAAATAAGTGCCTTCCCTTCAGTTTAAATTCTGATAATATTCTGCCAGATCTTCTTTGGCCTTCGCAATACTCGCACTGCTGCTTGACGCCTTCCCAGAACCCGCAGTCAAGAGTTGATCTTCGCCGGGTAATTCGACAGTAATGATTTGCTTGGAACCAGGATCCTGCATGCCAAGATTTTCCATGGCATCTACTCGGATCTGGTCATAATCCGCATTCAGGATTAGTTCCTCTTCAATTTGGCTTGTCTCTTGCTTCATGTCTACGATTTGCTGCTCGAGATCATTATTTGCAAAATTCTTCTGCGTTATCTGTGCTTGCCGTAATAAAATGATTCCAAACAGTATCGTGACAACAATAATTCCGAGGGATACAGCAAACGTCTCCTTGAGTCGTTTGTGAGAAATACTTTTTTCTTTCTTTTTATAATCTTCAAGCTGTTGTTGTCTGCGGATTCGCTGCGTTTCCTCTGATCTTTTCCGTGCAGCGCGGCGGCGCTGTTCCTCTTCATGCAAAATGTCAGGTCTTGCTTGTGGAACACCTGCGTAAGTCCCATATCCGAGAAGTTCATCTGACATATACTCTTCGGGATCACGCCCGAAAAAGAGTACTTCCAGGTCATCCCAA
The DNA here is from genome assembly GCA_052036055.1 of Bacillota bacterium. Classification (GTDB taxonomy): domain Bacteria; phylum Bacillota; class Clostridia; order Saccharofermentanales; family Saccharofermentanaceae; genus Firm-13. Next base: position 2,037 of record JBPOHB010000207.1, read on the forward strand.
TCGTCTACAGCAAAAGCTTCCATACTTCACAATTCCTTTCAAAAACTCGTAACTTAGCGCTTCTTGACCGTTTATTTGATCTAGCCTCTTCTTCAGTTGCTTCGATAGGCTTTCTCGTAATATTCTTGCCCATCGCAACACGGTTGCATGTGCATACCGGAAAATCTCTTGGACACGTGCAAGGTGCCTCTAATAACCGAAAACGATCCTTGACCAGTCTGTCCTCTAGTGAGTGAAAAGATATTACTGCAAGACGTCCCTGCGGCAATAATAATCTCGGTGCAACTTCAAGCAATTTCTCAATGGATGCAAGTTCGTGGTTGACCTCCATCCGAATCGCCTGAAAGGATCTTCTCGCTGGATGCTGGTCTTCCTTTTTGGCTTTTGCCGGCATGGCACGCATGATGATTTCGGACAGCTCTCCCGTTGTTTTAACCGGTTTTGTCTTCCGAGAATTTACAATTGCTGAAGCTATTCTGCCTGCATATCGCTCTTCCCCAAACACACGAAGAATACGCACAATCTCCTCTTCCGTATATCTGTCAATTATTGTCTGTGCCGATAATTTCTGTGTCTGATCCATTCTCATATCGAGCGGGCCGTCTCCTGTGTAGGAGAATCCGCGATCTGGTACATCAAGCTGATGAGAAGAGACACCCAGATCTGCCAATATCCCATCAACAGCACCTATGTTCATATCCGTCAGCACATTTTCAATGTCAGAGAAATCTGCCTTGACCAGATCCCATCGAGCATCGCTCCTTTTTTCACTTCTAACTCGCTCACAAGCAGAAAGTGCATCATCATCTTTATCAAGCGAAATAAGGCGACCTTGCCCATGTAAACGATCAAGAATGCCGCTGCTATGTCCGCCGCCGCCTGCCGTACAATCAATATATGTACCTTCCGGTCTTATCCGGAGCATCTCCATGCATTCAGAAAAGAGCACGGGTAGATGCGAGAAATCAGAGCCCTGTGACATTGTACTGCGTTAAGTCGAGATCCAAGACGGAACTCAACTCCTCCTTCTTCTCTTCATAGAAAGCTTTCGAACAGATGTCCAGTTTGTCACCAAGATCAATAATGCATATCTCTTCTGTCGGTTTTGCCGAAATGTGTTCCCATAACTCCGAAGAGATTGAGACTCTTCCCTGACTATCAAGCTCACAGATAAGAGATTCTCCAACAATCAATCTCATAACTCTGCGCACTTTGGGATCCATACTGTTGAGTGATTCAAATTGGCCGCGAATACTGTTGAATCGTTCCTCTGTATATACAGAAAGATATCCTGCATCAAGGCTCAAAGTGACGACAATGCTCTTGCCGATACTGTCACGCAGTTTCGACGGAATGAACACTCTCCCCTTTGAATCAATTTTGTTTGTATACCTTGCCATGAGTTATCCCCAGTTTCCACAAAGTTATCCACCACTATTCACCACGGAACAACGTATTTACTCCACATCGCTCCACTTGCTTGTATTCTACTATGCAAAAAAGTAAACTTCAAGCGGAATTGACTCATTTCCATAAAAAACCGAACAAATTATGACCAAACGCAAAAAAACCTCGCCTTATCGTGTAAGGCGAGGTTAAAAACGCATCAATTTTACCGTTTAATGTTATAGATTACGATTTCCTCACAAGAGACTTTTCCATTGAAATGTTGAGTATGATCCCAAGTGAAATAAAGTTAACGAGAAGAGACGTCCCACCCAAGCTAATAAACGGAAGCGGGATTCCCGTAATTGGCAATAATCCAACGCACATCCCCATATTCTCAATATAGTGAAATGCGAATGCGCCCGCTAATCCGATTACAGCATACGAATATGCCTTCTGAGATGCTTTCGAAGCAACGATCAGACACCGCATAAGAAATACAAGTGCAAAAATGATGACCGCAGTCGTACCAATAAACCCCATATGTTCTGAAATCGCCGAGAAAATGAAATCAGATTCTTTCACAGGAACATGCACGGATGTTCCTGACTGATTTCCAACGAGTCCGCCTGAAGCAATCGCCATCTTGGATTGTACAAGATTATATTCACTTTCCGGATCTGATCCGGAAAACAAAAGAGACAATATGCGCTTCTTCTGAAAAGTATCTAGGTAGAATTTCCAGACCAAAGGCGTTGCAACAATGACCCCGGAGATTGCAAGTAATACATATCTGAATTTGAGTCCCCATATAAACAACATGCAGGCAAAAGTAAAAAGGATAACCATTGCCGTGCCAAAATCAGGCTGAATAGCAATCAAGAAAAGGGGCGGAATATATACAAGCCCGAGTCGCAAAAAGCCTTTGGGGAGCGTGATTCTCTTCTCCGCCATATCTTCAAAAATAAACGCGGCAACTAAGACGAGTGCAATCTTTGCTATTTCGGATGGCTGAAAAGTACCGACAATTGGTGCGTTCATCCAAGCATCAGCGCCCCATTTTGCCGTCATATCACAGCCGTCAAAAGGCATAATCATCAGTGCAAGAAGCGAGAACCCATACATAAACCAGCCGATCAGCTTAAGG
>JBPOHB010000242.1:0-4498 GCA_052036055.1 Bacillota bacterium
ATCCCAACGAGAATAGGTAGAAATGGTACTGTCCTAACGAGAAAAGGCAGGCTGATTGTTCGTGACGCCAAGTGTGCACACGATTTTACGCCGATTGAAGAGAGCTGCGACTGCTATGTTTGCCAAAATTATACGCGAGCATATATTCGTCATTTGCTTAAGGCTGGAGAAATGTTTGGATTACGGCTTTGTTCATGGCATAATCTGCATTTTTTACTCAAACTAATGGAAGAAGTTCGTGAAGCCATTGCAAAGGATCGTCTGCTTGATTATCGGGATGAATTTTTTGCCGATTTTGGCTATAAGAAAAAGGTATAATTGTATATCTGGTCAAAATGAAGGAACTATCCTTGCTTTTTATCCGCTCGAAATGATAGAATGAAAGTCGCTGAAAGTGAAAAATCTTAGGATCAGCACATGGAGGTAAATATGCCAATTTCAACGATTCTACTCGCAGCTACGACTGCAGCAGACTCGACCACAACAGGTGGTTGGGAACAATATGCATCTTTTTTGATTTTTATACCGCTCATCGCGATTTTTTACTTTTTCATGATCAGACCACAGAGGAAGCGTGATAAGGAACTGAAGGCGCAGGTTTCCAAGATGAGTGTCGGAGACGAAGTGATTACAATTGGTGGCCTTGTCGGAACGATCGCCAACATTTCTGACGATGAAGTAACGATTTCGACAAGCGTTGCGAACACAATGGTTAAGTTTAAGAAATCATCCATCAGTACGATTATTCCACGTCAATAATTTTGGGAGGTTATTTCATATGAAGCACATTAAGACAGTTCAGACAGCTTGTGTTAAGAAACCCGTTTCTGGTAAGGCTTGTGGCGAATGCCAGACATCCTGCCAATCCGCTTGTAAGACAAGTTGCACGGTTGCTAACCAGAAGTGCGAGTCAGATCGATAAGGATGTAATCCGCACATTTTCTGCTATATGAGAAGTGACGGGAGTGAAGATGGAAAGTATTCTGTCTTCACTTTTTTATGGAGGTACGTTTGTGGTACATATTTTTCAAATGAAGGGCAAAAACATTGCCTATGATTCTGAGGTTGCATCGATTCACGAATTAGACGACCTTGCCTATGATGTTTTGCGTTTATTTGTTGATACGAGCGGGAGCACGCCTCCAATGAAGGATTTCCAGAATCTCGCGCAGGAAAAAGCGTATGATTATTCCGAAGTGCTTGCGTGTAGAGATGAATTGATCGGATTAATTTCTCAGGGACAGCTATTTTCTCCGTGCCAGCCATTTGCATACCAGGATTTGTATCCTGAAGAACCAGCGATTAAGGCAATGTGCCTGCATATTTGCCATGATTGCAATCTGCGTTGCAAGTATTGCTTTGCAGGAACGGGCGATTTTGGCACGGGTAAGAGATCAATGCTGGATCTTGAAACGGGCAAAAAAGCAATTGACTTTCTGATCGCAGCATCAGGAAATAGGCATCATCTCGATGTTGACTTCTTTGGTGGCGAACCGCTCATGAATTGGCCAGTCGTCGTTTCTCTGACAGAATATTGTGAGGAGAAGAGTCGCGAGTCAGGCAAAGAGATTCGCTTAACGATTACGACAAATGCGTTGATGCTGGATGAAGAGAAGACAAAATTCATCAATGATCACATGAAAAACTGTGTCTTGAGCATCGACGGAAGACCCGAGGTACATGACAAGATGAGACCAGGTATCGGAGGTTTTGGCAGCTACGAGAAAGTCTCCAATCGGATCAAGAGCTTTCTTCTTGCAAGAAATGCAGAAGATGCTAAATATCATGAACACTATGTTCGCGGGACATTTACCAGAGAGAATCTTGACTTCTCACAGGATGTGATTCATCTTGCAGAGGTTCTGGGCGCAAGACAAATTTCTGTTGAACCGGTCGTTGCGGCAAGTGGCTCCGGGTATGATATTCGCCTTTCGGATCTACCGCAAATCGAGAAGGAATATGAAGATCTTGCGGAATACATTTTGAAAACAAGAGTGCAAAATGACCCTGTACATTTTTTCCATTTCATTATGGATATGAAAGAGGGGCCTTGTGTGTATAAACGCTTGAAGGGATGCGGTGTCGGCGCGGAGTATTGCGCGGTTACCCCGACGGGGGACATATATCCTTGCCATCAATTTGTCGGAGAAGAGAAGTATCTGATGGGAAATGTTCATGATCTGGATCAACTTCTTGACGAAAATGGCAATATGAAGGCGGGGAAAAAGGCAACGGATATTCTGTCGCAAGAGGTAAGAAAGACATTTTTAGATCGGCTCATGCCGAATAAAGAATCGTGCAGGACATGCTTTGCTAGATACAATTGTGGTGGCGGCTGTCCTGCCAACAGCGTGCATGCAACGCGCGATCTAGATGGTATGTATGAGGTTGGCTGCAGGCTGGCAAAGAAGAGAATGGAATGTTCGATCTGGCTTTCGCTTAAATCCCTCAGCAACTGAATTGTGGTAGAATAAGTGCATATATAACCCTGCAAAGGAGTGAAAAATATGAATTTTCCATTCAAGGGTGTTGTGCCGACAATTGATCCGAATACCTTTATTGCGCCAAACGCATCATTGATCGGAGACGTTTCTTTGGCATCGGGTGCCAGCTGCTATTTCGGCTCTGTTCTACGCGCGGATGAGGCACCCATTCTTGTCGATGAGAATTCGAATATTCAAGATGGTGTGATTATCCATTGCGATCCTGGGGTGCCCTGTAAAATCGGGAAGAATGTGACGGTTGGACATGGAGCCGTTCTGCATAGCTGCACAATTCAGGATGGAGCACTTATCGGTATGGGAGCCATTGTACTGAGCCGTGCCATTGTTGGCGAATGTGCAATTGTAGCAGCTGGGGCAGTTGTACGCGAAGGCGATGTTGTTCCTCCTTATCATCTTTTCGCAGGGGTTCCAGCTACAATTAAGCGAGTTCTATCGCAAGATTCGAAGAAGGATCGCCTGGAACTAGCGAACCATTACGTTGAATTGCTTGATATATACAAACAAGAAATCGAGCCATAGTCTTATGTTGGGATCAGATCCATTTTCTGCAAAAGGAGAAAAAGGAATATGTCGAATCAAATTACAATCAAAGAGATTCAAAAAAGCGAAGAAGTGAAGGTGCTCCTACTTGCATCTTCCGATCAGATGGATTCACTCGGTTACACAGAGCATTCATTTCGCCACTGCAGATTGGTATCGAACAAATGTGGTGAAATAATAAAGCAGATCGGTGAAGATGATCACATGATCGAATTGGCAAGGATAGCCGGCTATATTCATGATATTGGGAACGCCGTTAATCGCAACAATCACGCTATGTCAGGCGCTCTTCTGGCATACGATATGCTCCTTCGCAAAGGCATGTCATATGCGGATGCAACGCTGGTTATGATGGCAATTGCCAATCATGATGAAGGAGAAGGTTCTCCGGTCAGTAAGATTGCAGCCGCCCTGATACTATCCGATAAGGCTGATGTACACAGAAGCCGTGTGCGAAACAAAGACCAGGAGACTTTTGATATTCATGACCGGGTAAATTATGCGGCAACGACCTCGTCACTTCTGGTCATGGATCAGAAAGCAAAGCTGGAAATTGAAATTGACACAAGCATATGCCCTGTTATGGATTATTTTGAGATTTTCTTAAATCGTATGAAAATGTGCAGAAATGCTGCCACTTTTTTGGAGCTCACTTTCGAACTCTATATCAATCAGACGCAGCTTCTATAATTCACGGGGGAACAAGGTGGCAGGACGAACGGGCGGAATTCCTGAAAGCATAGTCGAAGAAATTATTGCGCGAAACGATATCGTTTCGGTGGTAGGTCAGTATGTGCGCTTCACGAAAACGTCTGGGCAAAACCAATTTGGCCTTTGCCCGTTTCATTCAGAAGATACTCCGTCTTTTTCCGTATCCACTTCCAAGCAGATTTTCTACTGTTTCGGGTGTCACAAGGGAGGAAATGTCATTCACTTCATCATGGAAATTGAGAAGTGTGGTTATCTTGACGCACTAAAAATTCTGGCTGAGCGAGCGCAGGTTCGTCTCCCCGAGCCGGAAGATGACAATTACCGTAAGGAAGCGCAGCTTCGAGATCGGGTTAAGGAAGCACTCGTTGAAGCGGCACGGTATTTTTACACGAATCTCTATTCGAATCTAGGCATATCGGCTCGAGAATACCTAACAGCGAGGGCCATATCGCCTTCAACGGCCAAAGCATTTGGACTCGGATATGCTCCGGACCAATGGACAGGGCTTCTTTTGCACTTGCGAAAGAAGGGGTATTCTGATGAGGTTCTTTCGCAGTGCGGACTGTTTACGAAAGGCAAGAAGCAGGGTGAACTGATTGATCTTTTTCGCGGGCGACTTATGTTCCCGATATTTGATACGCTTGGCAAAATTATTGCTTTTGGTGGCAGAATAATCGGCGAGGGCAATCCCAAATATATAAATTCTCCTGAATCTGTCGTATATTCCAAGCAAAGGAATCTCT
>JBPOHB010000047.1:0-20630 GCA_052036055.1 Bacillota bacterium
ACTTTGGGCAGATCATAGATCTGGTTAACTGCACTTACATACCAATAACTCGGCGTGAATGCAGCGATATGCAAAACCGTGCTGCCAAGGTATTCCTGAGGGACAAAGACGCCGCTTAAGAAACTGGTGCCAAGTGCAATGACATTCGCAACAGAATGCAATGAATTGATGGTTTTCATCAGAAAGCTGAGTAAGAAGCTGATACTCAGCGCCGAAAGAGTGAAAGTAAGCGTGTTTACGACGAGAAGTATGACTTTGGGATCGAGTACCTGCTGCTTTGTGAAAATACAGCCAGCAAATACATAGAAGAGCCAAACAAGAGCGGCCAAGCAGAGATTTCCGAGCAGAAGAGCAAAATTCTGCTTGGAGGCAGGAGTCGGCGAGCACTGAATGCGGTTGCGAAGCGTGCTTTTCGAGAACGTAATCATGATTGTTGCAACCCCTAGAATGACTACGGAAAGAATGGAATATGGCAGGAACAAATAGTAATTACGTATTCTTGCAAAGGTATCGGTATGTCCTTTCACCGTCATCACAACGCTGGCCTGTTTCTGCATATCTGCTGAAACCAAGGATGCTATCTGCGACAATCGCGTGCTATCTGCTGCAGAAGACGGATCTGACTCGACATAGAGGCGCGTGATTTCAAGATATTTGCTGACAAGCATATCCATCTGCGTTTTTTCCGTGGAACCGGCAACGGCCCTTGTCTGAACGGTCATCTCGTGACTTCCTGCGAGAAAATCCGAAGAGAATCCTTCCGGGATTGTAAGGACATAGTCGGCATATCCATAGAAGAGTGCATCACTAATCGATTGTGAATCGTTTTCAACGGAGACGACATCACTGACACTTGAAATGTAGTCTTCGAGTCCGGATGAAATCGCGCTGTCGGCGTCTTCATTGATGATAGCTACTTTGCATTTTTCTGCAGAGAAAACCGTTTTCGTATCTGATTGACCCACGGCAGTCGATATTGCGACAAAAAAGAAGAAAATACCAATGTATATTAGGAGTGCAGGAAAATTCTTCCCAAGCACACGGAAATATGTTTTAAAGATTTGCATAGTTCTGCCTCCTCATGATTACATACGTAATCAAATAGAATACGAGCGAATAGGTGAACAGCAAGGTAACGTTTAGAAAGAATCTGTCATATGTGTTGTAGTAGTAGAGCGAGTAAAAGGCGTCAGAAATCAGATTGGCCGGATTGAGATATGCAATTGGAGGAAAATACTTAACTGACAGATATTTCATTGAACTTACCATGAGACCCGCCAGAAAGGACATAAGCATGGAAAAACCGATGATGATGGCAATCTTCTTCCCTTCACTTGCCTTTATCGCCGCACCGATCATAGCACCCATGGAGAGTCCTGCGCACGAGCTCGCGAAGGCGCCCAAGAGAATGAAACCGATTTGTCCGCCAAAAGAGATCCCAAGAGCAAAACGAAGATAGGCGATCAGAATGAGTATGGAAATATACTGTATCACCATCGCCGCGCATAGAGAGCTGGCAAAAACCTTCAGCTTATTGACTGGCGCAAGATTCTGTCTAGCCGCGTGAGTCGATTGATTTGCCTGCACACATTGCACTTCTTTGAGTCCAAGGAATGCTCCGTAAAGACAGGTCATTGCGATGAGCGCATAGTAGTAGGTAAGCATATCATCTGGTTCATTTGTATCCGCTTTCGCCTCGGTGATATAGGTGACATTGTTTTCCAGAATTTTCTGAACCGTAGCGGCTGTAGACGGGTCATTTTGGATAATATTCTCCACGGCCGATGTTGTCTGAATATACCAATCAAGAACACTTTTCAGTATGGTCTGATTGATGCCGGTGCTGGCAACATAGACGGTGATATCATCCTCTTCCACGATGAATCCGGATATTTCCTGATCGTCAAGCGCCTTCTTTGCGTCCGCCTGCGTATCATATAGGGTAATGTCAAATAGATCTTTCTCTCCGCTTTTCTCGCTTTGAAGAACATCCGACAAATTTGTATCCGCTTCAAATTCTGCCGTGGTTATGATTCCAATATGAACGGTGTCAAATGAAGTGACATTCGAAATATTTGAAAAGGCTAGTCCGAAAAACGAACCGAGAATGACGGGGAATGCAAGCGTCCAGAACATGACGTTCTTATCCCGCGCAATCGCAATCATGCGGTATTTAAATATATGCCAGAACATAAAGGCCTCCTATCAATCTCTTAATTCTTTTCCGGTAATCTCGAGAAAAACATCGTTTAGTGTCGGCAATTCACAGAATACACGACCAACCCGAATTTCTTTTCTCCGAAGAACCGATAAAATGTCAGTAAGGCCGTTTTGCCCCTTCTCCGTCCGAATCGTGAGGGTTTCTCCGATTACGTCAGTGGACGAGATACCTGGGTAATCCTCGAATAGTGCTTGCGCAACCTCCGGTCTCTCGCTCAGAATCTCTATGGTTATCTTCTCCCCCAAGTGGATCATCTCTTTTAAGTCTTCTTTGGTTCCCTGTGCAATAATGTGTCCTTTATCCATGATGGCAATGCGCGAACAGATCTGCTCCACCTCTTCCATGTAGTGAGAAGTATATATCACCGTTGCGCCTTCATGGTTGAGACGAACAATCCCTTCCAGAATACTGTTGCGGCTCTGCGGATCGACAGCGACTGTTGGTTCGTCAAGAATAATTAGTTTGGGTTTATGAGCGATTCCGCAAGCGATATTGAGTCGGCGAAGCAATCCGCCACTAAGCTTCTTGGGATAGAATTTCACAAAATCCTGTAACCCGACAAATTCAATAGCGTCTTCAACAAGACCTTTCCTTACATTCTTATCTGAGACGTACAGTCCGCAGAAGAAATCAATATTCTGATAGACGGTTAATTCATCAATCACCGCCACGTCTTGCATAACGACACCAATATCTTTCTTTATGTTCCATGCCGATGGTGACATCTTCCGATCGAAAACTTCCACATCACCCTTATCAAATGACAGAAGGGATAGTATGCAGTTAATCGCCGTTGTTTTTCCCGAGCCATTCGGTCCAAGAAGCCCGAAAATTTCGCCTTCTTTAACCTCCAGATCAAGATGATCCACCGCGACAAGATCGCCATATCGTTTGACTAGATTTGATACCTTAACAACCATGTTATCCTCCTTGTTTTCTGGCCTTGCTGTGCAAAACACATACTCTACAATAAGGATAGGTCTATGTGTAAAGAAATGGCAGTGACAAATCTCCACATGTCGGCGTGACAAATGTCACCTGTTTATTCATGTGTGGCGCATGGTAAAATGAAAAGAAGCATGCATACTGATCATTTCTCTTTGCGATTGTGTGTGAAAGGATTCCTATGGCATCTCTGTTCGACAAACTCATCCTATTCGTTTTCTGTTCAATGGCGTTTCTGATTCATCTTCAGAGTACATATGCCGTTGTATTTTGCATCCTCGCAATCATCTTGATATGCGTGCAGAGTTATTTCGATTCTATCGCCTTGCGGCTTTCCTTCTTTGCCATCGGTTTCCTTATCTCTCTTCTATTCCCAGCCTTTTGTTTCTTCCTTCCAGTATTGGCGTATGACGTCTATGCAACCTCCTTCAAAGCCATAGTATTTCTTTCCATTATTCCGATATCGCATTATTTTCACAGCTGAGTTGCCATGTATGCGGGTTTCCAACTGATACTCTTTCTTCTGTCTTTTATCTTTGAGTACCGGACGCAAACGGTTAATGAACGCACCCAAGAATTTCATGAGCTTCGAGACGAAATCATTGAGCGGCAGTATACCCTTGAGAAGGCAAATCGCGAATTACTGGATAAGCAAGAGTATGAGATTCATCTTGCTACGCTTCGCGAACGGGATCGTATTTCTCAAGAACTCCATGATAGTATCGGTCACGTGCTGACCCGTTCGATTTTGCTGACAGGATCGCTTCTTGCCACCTGCACGGACCCGGATGAGAAGGAGTCTCTGACACAGCTTAAGGAATCTCTTTCACTCGGCATGGGCGAGGTTCGGGCCAGCATACATGATATGCATGATGACTCCGTCGACTTTGTCAGTGAGATACGAGATGTCTCCAATCATTTCACCTTCTGTCCGGTGAAAATACGAGACAATCTCGACAATTTTCCAGGCAAGCAAATCAGAAATACCTTCCTATATATTCTTAAGGAGGCGCTAACAAATGTAGCCCGCCACTCAGATGCTACAGAGGTAACCGTTACACTGAGGGAACACCCTATCCTCTATCAGATGATTATCCACGATAACGGCACCTGTAAACAGAATATTTCATTCGAGAAAATGATGGAAGGAGATGGGATGGGACTTGACGGAATGAGAAAGCGTGTCACACTCCTTAGTGGAAATATCGTCTTTCGTAATCGCGCTGGGTTCGAGATCTTCGTCTCTATTCCCAAGAAGGCAAATGCAGGAAAGGGAGGTAGCGGCAGCGGACCGTATCAATCGTGAATCGGTTCCTGCCCAATGATTATGGAAATAGTAATAATCGACGATGACCCGATTGTCTCGCAGGCACTGCGGACAATTATTCAGACAGACCCTGACGTAACGGTTGCCGCAATCGGAGATGACGGTGAGAAGGCCCTGCTTCTTTATCGCAAGCACCTTCCGGATATTCTGCTAATGGATATTCGGATGAGAAAAGTATCTGGACTTGAGGCCGCCGAACAAGTTCTATCCATTTTCCCAGATGCGAAAATCCTATTCCTCACGACTTTTTCAGACGACGAATACATTGTGAAAGCTCTCAATTTGGGTGCGAAAGGCTACTTGCTCAAACAGAATTTTGATAGCATTCTTCCTGCACTGCGAGTCGTACAATCCGGTCAGAGTGTATTTGGTGAAGATGTTCTATCAAACCTATCTCTGACGCAAGCGAGACAAGAAACCGTTCCAGATCTTTCCTCATATGGGCTTACAAAACGGGAAGAATCCATTTTGCTTCTGATATCGGAAGGGCTTTCCAATAAGGAGATCGCTGAAAAGCAGTATATCAGTGAAGGTACGGTACGTAATTCAATCAGTCTCTTACTGGAGAAATTGCAACTTCGAAGCCGAACACAGCTTGCCATTTTCTATCTGAAAATGCGCATGCAGTGATGATTAACACATAACTAACACGCGGCAAAGCATATCATTGCGACAAATCGTGCTTTTCGTACTATAATTATCGGTGTCATGAATAAATAAAGGATGTGCACAATGAATATTGCCATTTTTACCGATACCTATTTCCCCGAAATCAACGGAGTTTCCACATCTGTCTTCACCCTATCCTCCGAACTCAGAAAAGATGGGCATTCCGTGCATATTTTTACCGTATCCGAACCTCGTTCTGCACTTAAAGACATGAATGAAGATATATACGTTCATCGTTTCCCCAGCGTCCCACTCGTCTTTCTCAAACCACATCGTGCGGCAACTCCGTTTTCGCTTCGTTTGATTCGGATGATTCGCAAGTACAAAATCGATATTATTCACACGCAAAGCGAATTCTTTGTCGGCTACCTCGGACTGATCCTTGCCCTCAACTTCCATTTGCCTGTCGTACACACGTACCACACCATGCTCGAAGACTATACCCATTATGTAGCGGGGGGGAAGATTGCAGGCGTAGGTTTTGCGCGGCAATATAGTCGCACCTTCTGTAATTTGGCATCCGCCGTTGTCGTTCCAACTGAGAAAGTACATGACACGCTTGTTGATTACGGCGTCAGCAAGCCTCTTTATACCATACCGACAGGCGTCAATCTTGACCCCTTCTTGAGAGACAATTATCCACCGCAGAAGATTGAGGCATGTAAGATCTCCCTTGGAATCAATCCGGAGGACCCGACGATACTCTGTCTAGGAAGAATTGCGAAGGAAAAAAGTATCGACGTCATGATCGCGGCTTTTCCAGAGATCCTATCTCGCATTCCACGTGCCAAACTGGTCATCGTTGGCGACGGTCCCGCTCGTGCCGAGCTGACCGAACAGGCAGACACGCTTGGGCTACTTGATTCGGTCATTTTCGTCGGCGCCGTTCCATACAGCGAAATCGGGCAGTATTACCAGCTCGGAAGCATTTTCATGTGCTGCTCTACGTCAGAGACACAAGGACTTACGTATTACGAAGCAATGGCCGCCGCAATCCCCATCGTGGCGCGTAGAGACCCTTGCCTGGAAAACCTCATTGAGGACGGCGTAACAGGGAATTTATTTGATACCCCAGAAGGTATTCCTGACGCTGTATGCGATCTATTGCTAAATCCTGAGAAAGCAAAAGCATATGCGGCGCGTGCATATGAGAACGTCAAGATCTTCTCTTCGGTCACTTTTGCCAAGAGAATTGAGGACGTCTACTACAATACGATTGATAAGAGAGTCAGAAATGTCGCGCAAAGGCGTGAATCCTTAGTGAAGATACCTGTTTCGAATGTTCTCCGGCATATTCGCCTCGAGATGCGCAGTCCAGAATCGTCCGATAAAAGAAAGCACTAGAATGGCATCAGCAAGAATCGCTAGGCTCCCGGCACGGAAATCATTATGGTAACCGCCAAGATTCGGAAAGCATGCTGCGGCTATTCCAAATAGGCCTAACATGGCAAGAATGGCAAAGGCGTAACCGCGATCCTTTACAAGGGTAATCTCGGTGGCAACAAACAATACGATGATGCCACCTATTGTCCAGTAAGTATGCGAAATATCGAGTAGAGTCGCACTCTTATCTGTAAGCAGAAACGCGGCAGACAAGAGTGAAATGTACCAAAGCCAGGCAAGCATTGCCGTAATGGGAGATAGAAAGAATATCTTCGAGCTAAGGTTCCTTGGCTCGTTACGGATTCGGAAATAGCCCGCTGAAAGCGATATCAATGCCAAGACGGACGAGCAAGCACACGCAACCGATTTCCCCATTTGCCAACCCACAAACCATACAATCATGCTTAGGAGTGCAATACAGAAAAAGGGGCAGACACCCTCTATCTCATCCGGATTGTCCGCATCCTTTTCGAAGTGAAGCATACCAAACTGATAGAGGACATTTATTAGCAATAAGAAAAAAAGGATAATCCATGCGCTAAAAATGTAGCTAGGGGGAGTAAGCATTGTGACGTTCTGCTTGAGTGCACTTGCAGCCGTCTCTCCGCCAACTGGAATGACCTGAAAAACAAGGCATGAAATTATTGTAGCAAGAAGACAAATCGCACAAGACATTCTGAAAAACAGCTGACCCTCAATCTTTATCCATTTCATCGTTTTTTACTCCATTGCATGCAAACAATACGAAAGATAATTTGATTTGTATACCAAATTCATTATAACATTGCTTTGTGAAGACACAAGAGAAAAACGGAGCAAATAGTAACTATTTGCTCCGTTTTTGGTATGTATTTGCCTATACTTACGTATTACAACACGCTGTGATGCAGGTTACGCGATATTGATATCTCCTGAAGTCGTGTCGATCGTAAGCTGATCACTCGGATTTTCTCCGATTGTCCCTGCCGCGCTTTGCTTCTCATGCGAGAAGTCTAAGTCGTAATCCGAGGATACGTCTCCACATGTGCAACTCGCATGAACAGAATAAGCGGCGTCATTTCCCATGGTTACCTTCACATCTCCAGATGTAGTATCAATGGACAAATCACCTTCACTTCGTGCTACCGTAACCCGGATGTCCCCTGACGATACCTTCATTTCTCCGTATCCAGAAAAGTCAGATATGGCAATGTCTCCTGAAGTAACGGATATCTTCGTCTTTCCCGTAAGTGTTCCAATATTCGTATCCCCAGATGACGAATGAATCTTCGTTTCTCCGATAATCGAATCGACATTCGTGTTTCCTGACGAATGGGTGAGTGTGATCAAATCCGCCTCAAGGCTTGAAAACCGAAAATCTCCAGATGAGCTTTTGATGTATATCGTTTCGCACGTAACATCGTCACCGCAGACATCGCCGGATGTTAACTTGATTGACAATTCTGCAAGAATGTAGCTGCCTGTAAGTTTGATATCTCCCGATGAACTGGCAATTGTAATCGCGCCACGATAACTCGCAGGAATCTTAACCTCGATGATTCTTCTGGTAAAAGAGAATCCCCATACGTACTCGTCTTTGTCCTGCGTAATATGAAGCGTATCATCCGTGTTCGTTATTTCAACATCCGGATCATCCTTATACTTTTCTGGCCCTTTATATACGATTTCAATCGAATCGGAATCAGATTGTGAGAAGGAGATATCCGAAGATGACACATCAATGCTGATATTTGTAACGCCATCCATTTCCTGCGTCTTCTCAAGCAAGACAACGGGGTCCTCGATATGAAACAGTGTCTTAAATGACATTTTCCCCGCCATAAACAGGCAAAGAATGACGATAAGTCCAACAATTGCTGAGATAAGTATAATGAGCTGTACGACTCGAAAAGCTTTCATATTACTTTCTCCTCATTTCAAAATAGATATTGATCAGCCCTTCACATAATCCGCCAATTAGGAAAAGAACCCATGTTATTTCCCACCTTCCGGTAAGAAAGCTGACGAGAATGTACACGATTGTAACAAAAATCCACAAGATTGAAGAAACGGACTTGCGTATCCCGCTTTTGCGATTCTTATAATCCTTCCACTCTTTAAATTCTTCCACCATTGTGTCGTCCACTCGAAGATACTTCGGCATAATCATGGATGAAAACACAAGGAGCATGGTAGCAACAGCTGCCATTACAAACAAAATGCATAGCCCGATCGTCTCGTGCAGCACAAAAAGGCCAATGGGTGATAGAATATAGAGCCCAATGGCAATCGACGTTAATATAGCCCTCTGCAATTGCTTTTTTTCTCTTTCCTGAGAACTGATCGATAGATTGGATTTCAGCTGGGCAAGAAGATCGTCAACATCTCCAATACTTGCTGCAACGATTCGGAAGGCATCATCTGGATCGGTTCCCTCCGCAATGAGATCGTCGTATTTGCTGTTACAGTTTCCCAAGAGTTCATCTTTCAGTTCAAGCGCTTTCCTTGTCTCTGGGGCATTCTCAAAAAGATGTTCAATATGTGTCCTAATTCTCTCGTTCATTTCTCGTCCTCCTTGATCAACTGATCGATTATTTCCTTCGTCTCTTCCCAATCTTCTTTGTTCTTGTGATAGGCCGTACGGCCAAGCTTCGTTATGGCATAATAGCGGCGTCTGGCACCTGTTGTCTCATCGCCCCAATAAGAGCGGATCAATCCAAGTTCTTCAAGTCTCCGAAAAGCGGAGTACAAGGTCGCCTCTTTAAGCTCGTAACGTCCACTTGTCTTCTCTTGGATATATTTATTGATTTCATATCCGTAACTATCCCGCTGTGTCAAGCGAGTCAGAATAATCGTATCCGTATGACCACGAAGCATATCTGCAGTAATTGACATCTTTTCTCCTCCTCGCTGTATTTTATCGTATGATGTAGATTCTAATTCAAGATACTGTGTCTGTCAAGGTATATTCGCAAAAAAAGTCCCGGCACTATTCTTCCGGAACTTCTTCGTGTGTATCTGTCATATAATCGTATCACGTCGGTATTTATAGATGTATCTAGCCGTTACTCGGATTCAATCCATTTTTCTGCCCGAATCACCGCGCGTTTCCATTCGCTGCATATCTTCTGAACCTCTTTTTCCTCCATCTGTGGTGAAAACAGCCGATCAACCTTACGGATCTTCTTGATTTCTTCTAATGAGGAGAAAATCCCTGCGCCAAGTCCGGCCAAAAATGCGATCCCCTGCGCTGTGGATTCCGTCTCTCTGCCGCGATTAACATCTGTGAAAAGGATGTCCGATTGAAATTGCATAAGCAAATTGCTTCGACTCGCTCCGCCGTCAACTTTGAGCGCACTAATTGTGAAGCCTGATTCCGTCTGCATCGTCATAACCAAATCACGTACTTGATATGCGATGCTCTCTAGCACGGCGCGCGCGAAATGACTTTGTCCGGAACCGCGTGTCAGTCCAAGAATTGTGCCGCGCGCATACATGTCCCAGTATGGCGCGCCAAGTCCCGTAAATGCAGGGACAAAATATACCCCCTCGTTGTCAGAAATACGTGATGCCAATTCGTCGCATTCACTTGGTTTCGTTATCATCTTCATCTCATCAATAAGCCATGTAATTGCAGTGCCAGCATTGAACACACTTCCCTCAAGCGCATATACTGCCTTGTCTCCAATCGACCATGCGACAGATGTAACTAATCCGCTTCTGGTGTGAATCCGCCGATTCCCCGTATTCATCAGGGCAAAACAGCCTGTTCCATATGTGTTTTTCGTATCTCCTTCATCAAAACACTGCTGCCCGAACAATGCCGCCGCCTGATCGCCTGCCACTGCAAGTATCTGAACCCCCGAAAGAGATTCAATCCCCTGGATTTCGTTTGTGACGTAACCGAATCCTTCGCAGGTTGATCTTGCCTCGGGAAGCATCTCCATCGGAATTCCGAAAATCTGACATAATTTCTTATCCCAACATAATTGGTTGATGTCAAAAAGCATCGTACGTGAAGCATTCGAATAATCCGTCGCGTGAACCGCATTTCCTGTAAGATTCCATATCAGCCAGGAATCAACCGTTCCAAATAGAAGCTCACCCTTTTCTGCGCGATCAACGGCTCCAGGAATTTGCTCAAGAACATAACGGATTTTGGTCGCGGAAAAGTAAGCGTCTACGACAAGTCCCGTCTTCTCGAGAATTTCATCAGCGAAACCTGCTTCCTTGATCTGATCGCACATAGCCGCCGTTCGCCGACATTGCCATACAATCGCAGGATACACGGGTTCACCCGTCTTAGCGTCCCAGACAATCGTAGTCTCCCTCTGATTAGTAATGCCGATAACCGAGATATCCCCCTGCTGTATTTTGCCGACACGACACGCATCGCGCATGGAGAGAACCACCGTATTCCAAATATCCCACGGATCTTGTTCAACCCAGCCTGGCTGCGGAAAATGCTGCGGAAATGCATGCTGTGCCGATGACACAACTTCGCCATTCTTATCAAAAATCATGCACCTTGAACTCGTCGTTCCTTGATCAATAGCAAGAATGTATCCGCTCATACACAATCCCCCTAAGAACGTCTGTATAGACGGTTAAGCTGGTTAAATCCGTTTATATCCATAGAATCGAGTGCATTCTGTGTTACGCGAAAAGACCAATTGCCAGATGGCGTTCCCGGCACATTCATTCGCGTATCTCCACCAAAACCCAGAACGTCCTGAATCGGCGCAATGGCAAGATCGGCATGCGACTGCCACACCAAGCGAATCATTTCTCGGCACACAGGACTCATCGGCCCGCCTTTTCCCCAGTCTTTCTCCGAAAAATGACTGTATTCCAGTGCATAGGCTCGCTGCTCCTCGCTTGCCTCCCATAACCACCCAAGCATCGTATTATTGTCGTGTGTTCCCGTATACGCAACACAGTTCTTGGGATAATTATGCGGAATATGTGTATTGTCACAAGTTGGATCAAATCCGAATTGTAAGACTCTCATTCCGGGAAATCCTGTCTTCTCAAGAAAGCAGACTAATTCGTCATCTGCCTCGCCCAAATCTTCAGCAATAATCGGAGCATCCGGAAAAGCTTTCGCAATTCTATCAAAAAGATCCATCCCCGGGCCGGCCACCCAACAACCGACACGCGCCGTTTTCTCTTTGGCCTCCACGCTCCAGAAGGAGGAGAAACCGCGAAAATGATCGATTCTCACTCTGTCATAGAGTTCGAAATTGATTGTAAGTCGCAACATCCACCAAGCATATTCATCTTTGGCATGCGCTTTCCAATCGTATAATGGATTACCCCAGAGTTGTCCATCCTCACAAAAATAGTCCGGAGGAACACCCGCAACGCAAGAGGGGGTCATTTCCGGAGTCATTTGAAATAATTCGCTGTGAGCCCATACATCGGCACTGTCATCAGATACATAAATGGGAATATCCCCAATAATGGAAATACCGACTTCATGTATAGCTGACTTCACTTCACTCCATTGGCGGAAGAAGAGATATTGAAGAAAACAATGATACATATATTCACTTTTATTTTCTACACGGACACGAGCAAGAGCGGCTTTCTCATGAAAACGAAGAGCTTCCTCCTCCCATTTCCACCACAAAGCATGAGCATTTTGTTCCTTGATCGTCAGAAAGAGAGCCGCGTCGTCAAGCCATGTATTCCGATTCAGAAATGCCTCTACCTCTGCCTCAATTATCGGCGTCATTCGCTCATATGCACGTCTAAACAGAATGGCGCGATTCGCGCGAAGCCACGCAAAATCCACCTTGTGAGAGGAACCGTGGTACGTTGCAAATGCCAGATCCGCCTCCGTAAGGAGTCCATATTCCGCAAGCTTATCCGGACTTATGAAGTAGATATTTCCTGCATACGCCGAGAAGCTCTGGTAGGGAGAGTCTCCCATACCTGGCCAGGAAAAAGGAAGAATCTGCCAATACGTGAACCCGGCGGCCTTCAGTGCCTTCGCAAAAGAAATAACTTCATCGCCAAAACACCCAATGCCGTAAGCACCCGGCAAAGAAGAAATGTGCATAAGCACACCGCTTGAACGAGTCATTTAGTTATCCTCCTGATTTCGAATATAGATCAGCGTCACAAGCGGATTCTTCTCGTTAATCCGCTCTTCACACTCAATTCCATTAATCGATCGAATCATTTGAGATAGTTTTGAGAAATTGTAATTTCGCGGATCAAATGCAGGATTCTTCTTGATTACGAGATTCCCAACAGCGCCAAGAAATGCCCAGCCACTATCGTCTGCCAGATCAGAAATGGATGTCTTGATAAGCGTAATTGTCTTCTTATCAATTCCGGAAGAAAATGATCCGCTTCTGGCATTATTCCCGATCGCACTTGTTGGCATTGCCGTTTGCTCCTGCACAGTCTTCTCAACCACAAGAATTTCCAGGAAAATGAAGCGATCGCATGCGGCGATGAAGGGCATCGGCGTCTTCTTCTCACCAATGCCATATACAATCTTTCCCGCTTCGCGTAATCGTGTAGCCAAACGAGTAAAATCACTGTCACTCGACACAAGACAGAACCCATCAACTTTCTCAGAATATAAGATATCCATCGCATCAATAATCATCGCTGAATCCGTCGCGTTCTTCCCGGATGTATAACCAAATTGTTGAATCGGCTGAAAAGCAAAATCAAGCAGAACCGATTTCCAGCTGCTAAGATTCGGCTTCGTCCAATCGCCATATATGCGCTTGATTGTTGGGTTTCCATACCTTGCGATCTCTTCGATCATAGGCTTAATAAAAAAAGCGGAAATGTTATCAGCATCAATAAGTACCGCCAGCCGGGTATCGCCAATTTCTGACATATATAATTCCTCTCTTGCTTGCCACAAGGGCAAATAGACTGATATAATAACTCAGTCGCTCAGACAAATGTTTATGTATGTTGATTATAGCCTATTTTGATGCTCGGTCAAAGTCGAATATGCACTTTGTTTTCTGCGTCAAAGATAGTCGTTATCTCCGAGGGAGAACAAAAATGGATTTATCTCAACAGATGCAAATTAATAGAAGAAAAACCTTTGCAATCATATCCCATCCGGATGCCGGAAAGACAACTATGACGGAGAAACTTCTTCTCTATGGCGGCGCCATTCATATGGCAGGTTCCGTTAAGGCGAGAAAAGCATCTCGTCACGCAACGTCTGACTGGATGGAAATTGAGAAGCAGAGGGGAATATCCGTAACCTCTTCTGTTATGCAATTCGAATACAATCATTTCTGCATTAATATTCTGGATACCCCGGGTCACCAGGATTTCTCTGAAGACACATACCGTACACTTTGTGCCGCAGACGCTGCCGTTATGCTTCTTGACGGAGCAAAAGGTGTCGAGGCACAGACCATCAAGCTTTTCACGGTATGCCGCAAACGCAAGATTCCTATTTTTACGTTTATCAATAAAATGGATCGCGCCTCCAAAAATCCCTTCGATCTGATCGACGAATTGGAGAAGGTTCTTGGCATTCGATCAACACCCGTCAATTGGCCAATAGGGACGGATGGAGATTTCAAAGGCGTTTACGATCGTCAGACCGAGACCGTTCTGCTCTACGACGAAAATGCCGGTGATCACGGAGCGAGTATGGTTACCTGCCGTGCTTCTGATGCGGATGATGATGACCTTATGGACAGACTCGGCCCCCACTACTTCGATACGCTTCGTTCTGATATGGAACTGCTTGATATGGCCGGAGACCCCTTTGACATAGAGAAGATTCTTCAGGGTGAACTCACACCCGTATTTTTCGGGTCTGCCATTACGAATTTTGGCGTTGAGACATTTCTTAAGGCTTTTCTTGAGATGGCGCCTTCTCCCGTCGCTCGGATGACGAGTCGGGGAAAGATTCAGCCCGATTCCACCGACTTTTCCGGGTTTATTTTCAAAATCCAGGCAAATATGGATCCTAATCATCGAGATCGGATGGCCTTTCTGCGCATCTGTTCAGGTAAATATGAGAAGGCGATGCAAGTGAAGCATGTTCGCATGGATAAGAAGATCACCCTTTCTCAACCACAACAATTTATGGCTCAAGATAGAACAATCGTTGAGGAAGCCTATGCAGGTGATATTATCGGCATTTTTGATCCTGGTATTTTCCGCATTGGAGATACGCTGACAAATGCGGCAGAGAGTTTTACCTTTGAAGGTATTCCCGTATTCCCACCGGAATTTTTCGCGCGCGTCATGCCGCTTGACTCGATGAAACGCAAACAATTTCTCAAGGGAATCGAGCAGCTTTCCGAGGAAGGCGCCATACAACTTTATAAGCAACCTGACATCGGTACCGAGACATACATTATGGGGGTCGTCGGTGTGTTGCAGTTTGAAGTGCTTGAACATCGTCTGAAGAACGAATACGGCGTCGACATTATGCGAACTAATTTGAACTATCGCATGGCGCGTTGGGCAGTAAATAGAGACAACACCCCCGTCGATATCAAGAAACTTACGATCACATCGACTTCACTTGTCGTGCTCGCCAAAGATGATGAGCCCGTTATTTTGTTCGAATCTGAATGGGGAATTTCCTGGGCACTCGATAGAAATTCGGGTCTTCTTCTCGAGGATATCCATAACGAATAATTCGAAATATATAAATATAGAATGAATGAAACCAATATTCCTTTAATGATATATGTAGCCCAATAATTTTTTATGTGTTTGTTCTCAAAATTTAATAAAATTTCTCGAAATATGTATAGACTTGTATTAAATATTTGTTAAGATATATGTGGAATTATTGGTACACCCAAATACTAATGTGAGGTGAATGAAAATGCAAGAAAATCTATTTAGAAGTGGCACGCCAGAGGGAATGCGCGAAAATTACAAGAAGGCTACCGTTGAAATGCTAATTCTGCACCTTCTCTCAGAAAGTCCAATGTATGTCTATCAACTCATCCAGTCATTTGAAGCAAGAAGCAAGGGGCTCTACAAAGTTGCAACTCTTTATCCTGCTATCTATCGTTTGATGAAGTTTGGCTACATTGAAGAATTTGAAAAGAAGATTTCAGAAGACAACCGCCTAAGACGTTATTATTCGGTAACGGATGCTGGCAAAGATTATCTGGTTTCTTTGAAGGATGATTTTGTTGAACTCAACAAGGGAATTCAGAATATTCTCAAAGGTTGATTCAACCCCTGTATGAAATGTCAAACTGCCTCAGTATCCATGGCTACTGAGGCAGTTTGCTTATTATCTGAAATTTCCTAAATCACTTACTACGTACTATTCCTACGTCAAAATTGCAAGTACTTTCGTCTTCATCTCTTCTTTGGCGATTTGATCCGTATGGAGAACCGGCAATTTCTGAAGATCAGAAAGTCCAATCGGGACAGGAAGTGAACTTTCCTCGGATAATTCCTTGACAATTGTTTCAGCAGATCTTCCCTTACTATATCCATTTCCGCAAATGGCATCCATAACGGAATCTGCAAATTTGAAAGGGCTTGCCGTCGAGACGAATATCGTCTTCTTGTCGTCCTCAGAACGCTGATAATAGCGTCCATATACATTAAACCCGACAGCTGTGTGCGTATCAATAACATGATCAAAGCGGTCATATGCCTCGCGAATGGTCTTAACGATACCGGCCTCGTCTGCGAACCCACCCACAAAAACATTCTGAAGCAGCCTTAATGTCTGTGGGTCAACCGTATAGCTGCCAGTCGAATTCAACTGCTCCATCCACATACGAACTTTCTCGCTATCCTTACCCGTAATTTCAAATAGTAATCGTTCTAAATTTGACGAGATAAGTATATCCATGGAAGGTGAGTTTGTCTTATAGAATTCACGCTTCTTATCATAGATTCCACTGCGGAAAAAGTCCGACAGAACCTTGTTCTTATTGGATGCACAGATAAGTTTATGGATGGGCACACCCATTTTCATCGCATACCAAGCCGCCAGAATATTCCCGAAATTGCCCGTTGGAACGACAACATTGATTTTCTCGCCCAGAACGATCTTCTCATCGCGGACAAGCGTAACATAGGAAGCAACATAATAGGCAATCTGCGGAACAAGCCGCCCCCAATTGATCGAATTTGCGGAAGACAAGATCACATTTTTCTCACGCAGGGAAGTAGCAAATGCTTCGTCAGCAAAAATGTTCTTCACGCCAGTCTGCGCATCGTCAAAGGTTCCTTCAACAGCAACAACATGTACGTTGCTTCCCTCCGTTGTGATCATCTGCAGTCGCTGCGCTTCTGAGACTCCTTTGGATGGATAGAAAACGATAACCTCTGTTCCCGGAACGTCCTTGAAACCCTCCAGCGCTGCTTTGCCAGTATCTCCTGATGTTGCCGCAAGTATGCATATCTTGCTCTTCTCGCCAGTCTTGCGAATAGCTGCCGTCATCAGATAGGGGAGAACCTGAAGCGCCATGTCTTTAAATGCGGCAGTAGGTCCATGCCACAATTCAAGAATATACTCACGCTCATTATACTTATTAAGCTGAACAAGAGGCGCTGGATCCTCTCCGAATTTCTCCGGATCATATGCGCTTGCACAATAATCAAGAAGCTCCGACTTGGAGTAATCCGCTAAGTAGAGAGAAAGAACATAGGCGGCAATCTCAACATATGATTTGCCTAGAAGAGCCGACAGATCATTTTCCGTAAGCGACGGAATCATCTCTGGTACAAAGAGTCCACCATCTGGAGCAATTCCCTGTTTGATTGCCTGCGCAGATGTAAACTTCACATCCGCGCCTCTTGAGCTAATATAATTCATGTGTTTCCCTCCTTGTATATCTCCATTATGCCATATCAGGCATACATTTTCTCTGAAAAACGATCGAAAAAGCTTACCCGACAGAAGAACTTGTTACGTCAGGCGATACACCCGTCTCCGCTTCGCTTGTTTGTTCTGTTGACGCGAGAACCGTCTCGTCCGTGCTACTCGGCTCTGTCACCACTGCATCTGTTGTACTTGTCGTCGCGCCTTCATCTGTTTCTGTCTCAGCAGAGGAAGGAGAATAGTGCAAATCATACGAAGACAGTATCTCCGATACCTCTGGATCCTCTTCGTTCGCATGAAGAGAAGACAGCAAATACGCCAGTTTCTCTGCCGAACGATTATTTTCTTGATAGGCAGTAATACGAGGAATGATGACAAACCAGATAAGTAGCGCCAGCACCACGGCTCCAATAACCGATGAAAACACAATCATAGTGATTCGCATCTTCTCTGCCGGGGTCATTGGTATGGAGACATCAATCTCATCATCGAGTATTTCTCCATTCGATGAATTCGACTGCATAAGGGCATCTCTACGTTCTTTGTCTGTTGCAAGCTTCGCTCTTCCAGGATTTCGAGGGGCCTTCATAAGGATAGGCGCCTGCATATAATTTCGCTCAGATGATTCCACGTCTTTATACAAATTGGCTGATCTGGTTTTCCCCGCAAGAGCAGTAAAGAGACCCTTCGTTGCTTCTTCCTGTTCCTTTTCTTCTCTTGATTTCTCCGAATAAGCAATTCCTGCATCTCTTTGGCAGATCTGTGCAAGGTATGTCATTTGCTCAGAAACAAGTCCGCAGGACAGCGCGTGCTCAAAACTTGCCATGGAACGCTTCAATTTGCCTTCTTGTGCCAGGCATATGCCATATAGAAGCGCCGCTTCCCCCCAGTTTGGAAAACGTGTCAGCAAGCGCTTAAGTGCAATTAGTGCTACATCCGCGCCATCTGATCTTGCATTTAGCAGAGATCGATTATACAAAACAAGAACCTGCTCGGCGTCTTCTTCCGAGAGATTCAGTCGTGCAATATCCTGATCAGTCAGTGGTGGCATGTTAACTGATGCTTCTCGCCAATCCATCAAATATTCTCCTCAAGACCGCATATAAGATTTTTCCTGACCTGACCGGCCAGATAGAATGACCCAAGACAGAGCACTGGTATATTTGAATCGCGCATAACACTTCTACAAGCGGCCTGTGGATCTGGAATAACAAAAATCTTATCCCGCTCATTATACATAGTCATTTGGTTCTTGTAAAACAAATCCGCATGGTGAAAATGAGTAATAATATGGTTTCGTAATTCTTCCGCTGGAAGAGCGCGAGGGTTGTTTGGCGTCACACATACAATGTATGAGAAGCGAAATTGCAACGAGGAAAATAGAATGCTTAGGATCTGCGGGTAATCCTTATCTTTCATAAATCCTAAAATGAGTACGGGTGGCGTTTCAATAAATGCCTGAGAAAATAAGCGATTGACAGAGGAACAGAAAACCCGCGCTCCCTGGGGATTATGCCCGCCATCCAGAATTCTCAGCGGGTGA
Organism: Bacillota bacterium; assembly: GCA_052036055.1. Lineage (GTDB taxonomy): Bacteria > Bacillota > Clostridia > Saccharofermentanales > Saccharofermentanaceae > Firm-13. The sequence goes on from JBPOHB010000047.1 coordinate 18,872, forward strand.
TGACATAAGACTTCCATTCGTCCCTTCCAACTAGACGAAAAGAGGCCTCTGATAATGGCTTCCTCCGATACTCTCCCAAGCATGGATCGGACAGCAAGAGCGGCATTGCTTGGCTGATAATCACCAATCTGGCGAATCGTCAGTTCCTGTGCAAAGAAGGGAAGCGAAAAGGTCTGCCCATCCTCAGAAATTCTTGTAACGCGAAGTCCGTCGTCTGATACTACCGTTAATGGAGCCTCTTTCTCATCACAGATTCCGGCAACAACACTGCGTGCAATCTTTGCATCTTCTTCGGATAAATCTGTCTGTGCCGGGTCGTATAAGTAACAGGGACAGCCCTTTTTAATGATCCCGGCCTTCTCGGCCGCAATTTGCGCAATCGTATCGCCCAATCGATCCATGTGATCGTATCCGAGCGCCGTAATAACCGTAAATTCAGGCGACTCAATCACATTTGTCGAATCAAGCCGTCCGCCTAGTCCCGTCTCGAGAATGACAATGTCACATTTCATCTGTGAAAAGTACAAAAACGCGATTGCCGTGACTAATTCAAACTCTGTCGGATGCTCCTTCCCCGCGGCGAGCATCTCTGCTGTAGCTGAAGATACCCGATCGGAAAGCTCACGCAGCACTTGCAGACTGATCTCTCCCTCTCTATCATCTGCAAGAAATCGATCCAGTGACGCATTCTTATCCAAAATACGAATCCGTTCAGAGAACCGCTCTAAATAGGGAGATGTATATACGCCAACCGTATATCCGCTTGCAGCGTACATGGAAGCGATATACGTCGTAACGGACCCTTTACCATTTGTTCCGGCAATATGCACGAATTTCTGATCCGTATGTGGATTGCCCAGTCTGAAAAGCAATTCATGCATCCGATCAAGCCCAAGTAAAATACCGAATTTTTGTGACGATATAAGAATTTCTGGAATATCAGCATCAGCTCCCACGATGTCTCTCACTCTTCTCCTTCGGCTGATTCTTGTGAAACCACACATGCCGACTTATTTTTACGAAAAATGAACCATTTGCTTAGGATATAATTACTTACCACCACAAATACGGCTATCAGTATTTTGACAATATACTTATATGTTACCGTGAATCCCACGAAAACAAAAAGGACCGCTTCCCTATCTACATGAAATACGCGTTCCATGACCAATATACCGGCAGCAAAGAGACCGATCTCAAAAACGACAAGTGTAGCAATTCGAGACGAGACGAAGGCAAGTAGTTCAAGTCCCCAATGATTTTTTGATCGAAACACAAAGAGTCGATTTGTGACAAAAGCGAAAAGCACGGCAACGATCCAATCGATTACCTGATTGATGATGTCAAGCATGTCGAAGTTGTGCGAGAAGAGATACAGATTCAAAGAATAGGGGCGAAACAAGTAGTCAAAGAACGCAAAACAGATCAGATTGACAAGCGTTGTCAACCCACCAAAAAAGAGATACATAAGTATTTCTCGCTGTCTTCGCTGAGAAGCGGTTAAGCTGTCTGCCCCACTGATGAAGTCATATACCTTCATGTTACACCCTCTTCACTTCCTCATGATTATTATTGCGCATACGAACTCGCCGAATAATAAAGATAATCATCGCGAATTCAGCAATGGAAATAAACGCAAACAGGATAAATGGGATAAGGAATCCAGAACCTTCCTCTTGGCAATACTGCGAAAGAAATAGCGTAACGCCATCGTCGCTGACTACATAGAAATGGCTCTCTCCGGCTTCGTTCGTCAGGT
>JBPOHB010000128.1:0-1544 GCA_052036055.1 Bacillota bacterium
TACTTGGCTAACGCCGGAATGCTGACTTTTCTGAATAAAGAAGATATAAAGGACTACGTCGAGAATTTTATGCAGACTCTTCGTGTTGTACATACGGATATTTTGCAGGTCATTTCAGATTCGAAAGAATTCAGTCAGCAAACTCAGTAACAGATCATTGAACGTGAAAAGGAATGCCACGAGTCATATATTCTCGAGCACCCGGAATACAGTGAGATGGAGTAATGAATCATGGAACAACTTTATGATATAAAAAAGCGGATTAAGAGCGTTAACGAAATAAGTCAATTGACGCGCGCCATGAAACTTGTCAGCGCTGCGAAAATGCGAAAATCCAAAATGCATCTGGATCGTGTCTATCCATTTTTCTCTCTTTGTGCTGAAAGTATGATCGAAATACAAAGAAGCAACCAGGATATCGACAATGAGTATTTTCGCCTTAGGAAAAAGAAGCCAGGAGAGACTTGGAAAATCGGATATTTTGTACTAACCGGAGATCAAGGCCTTGCAGGCGCGTACAATCATAATGTTGTCCGAATAGCAGAAGAGCATATTCAAGCCAAAATACTTGACAATGTCAAGAAGGGTCTTAAGACGGAATACACCCTTTATGTTTTCGGGAAAGTAGGTCGTGAGAAGCTTTCGCGAGATGGTTATGTTGTGGATAAAGAATTTGCATTCCCAATCGCTGACCCGACGTACTATGAAGCACGAAGTGTGTCGGACATCATCAGACAGAAATACCTCGAAGAAGAAATAGACCTCGTGTATCTCATCTATACAAATATGGAATCTGCAATGAACATGAAACCAATTGTAACACGAGTCGTCCCAGTCAATACAGATGGATTACGCGGAATGTTGCCAGCTGGCGGGGTTAAAGATGCAGGTATGGCACTTGAAAAGGGCGCGACAATGTCCTATCACCCGAATGCGGACGCAGTCTTCGCCTTTTTGATTGACACGTACCTAAATGCCATGATGTATGGAGCACTCGTCGAGGCATATGCGAGTGAGCAGACAGCGAGAATGACAGCTATGGAAAACGCTACAGAAAACGCAGATGATATGTTAAAAGAGTTAAAGATGAAGAGTAATCGTGCCCGACAGGCAAAAATAACGACTGAGTTGACGGAAATAGTAAATGGCGCGAACCAAGTTCAGAAATAATCTTCTACAAAGCAAGAGGTGAAAAATATGGCATTAGGCTATGTAACGCAAATTATCGGACCCGTTATAGATTGCCAATTCCCTGAAAATGAGATTCCGCAAATTAATCATGCGGTCAAAATCGTCCATGGCGATCGCACAATTACCGCGGAAGTGCTTCAACAGAGGGGCCAGGGAATTGTTCGATGCGTCTCGTTTGAACCGACGGAAGGTCTCTCGCGAGGCGCAGGTGTCGAATCAACAGGGTCTCCTGTTCTTGTTCCGGTTGGCGAAAGAATAACGGGTCGATTATTTGATGCTTTAGGAAGACCCATTGATGGAAAGGGACCTGTTGATTCGGATGCATTATGGCCGATTCACAGGGCGGCACCAAC
>JBPOHB010000064.1:0-6143 GCA_052036055.1 Bacillota bacterium
AGCTAAATCCGTACGCATATTCAACGAAGAAATTGTCGTGCGTGCAAGGATTGAGGTGATCGAAGGATTCTCAGGGCATGCCGATCGAAATGGGCTTATTGATTGGATACGATCCATGGAAGATAAACCGCGTGAGATATTTCTTGTGCATGGAGAACCGGAGGTTATTGCCAAGTTCTCAGAGACCATTTTGGATGTCTTGCATATTCCAACGCACATCGGGAAGCTAGACGAATCGATTGTTGTGGGCGATAATTTGCCAAGAGAGAGTGTGGTTACGGGAGCCAGAACCGCAGTGATTCCATCTGCTTCGCTCGAACAGGTTAGCCCGGTACTAGATGAGATGGAAGAGGCGATCCACTCACTGACTGAGACCTGCAGAAAGCAACTTGCAGAAGAATCTTCCTCAGACAAGCGGAACATTTTACTGCTCAAGTACAAGAAGATGCTTGAAGAAGCAGAAAACCGCCTGTTTACCAAAATGCAATGAGCATTCCCTAGAACATAACAGAAAGACCCACATTCGGTGCGACTGCGAAAATTTGCAGAAAGCACAGGCCGTGGGTCTTTGTTATCCAATAAGTGCATATTCATTCATGTGATGAGTCCGTCTCGTGTCAATCTCTCAACCAAGTGTCCGTGACCCACGTCATGTTCGAGCGAACAAAAGAGCTTCTTGTCCCCTGCATATACGAGTAGCTTCTTCTGATTCTTCCAAACGACACGGGTAATGTCAGATAATGCGAGCGTATAGGGTTTGTGAAAAAGCGGACGTATAACATATTCTTCGTCTCTATACGTTGCACGAATTCCTTTGAGTTTAATCGTCAATACCGTCATAGCAAGAAGTGCGATTATGCTCAACATAACAAGGAACAACATCTCTCTCAGTGAAACAAGATTCTGAAAATAGGCGGCACAGACGGTAATGAGAAGAAGCAGCGAAAAAAGAGATAGCGAAAAGCAGACCCAGGCGTTTGCGGCATTCCCCTCAATGATAAAATAATCCGCCGAGTATTCTGGTTTCACGGCAGGTTTGCTTTTAGGCATGGAATTGCTCATATCACGCATAATATATACTTCTTTCTATATCCACGTTGCTATGATTCTCGCGACGCTGTGAGAATCGATAAGCAGGAAATTACGTACAATTTACAAACAGCATTATACTCCCTTTTCTAAGAAAAATCATTCCTGTATGCGAATTGTAATGAATGGTCCATGAATGACGAAAGACGCTTCTGATATGAAGTAATGGGAACAGAATTTATTGTCCGCAACCCTTATGCGTTACGGTTAGCAGAATCGTATTATGGTCGATCTTCTTAGTGACTGCCGCAAGCTCCATGCGCGCGAGATCGAGTTCAAGCCAAGGGGGCATATGATCGCATAATATGGACAGAGAGACAAACGGCGTCTCGTCTAGAAATGGACGCAGTACTTTTTTGGTGGAAAGAGATGCATCACATTTCTGAATTTCTTTGAGATCAATATAATAATGGCCGGGCATATCGGTCTCGACTGGTTTGGGGATAACGGATGGATCAGGAGAAGACGTTTGCGTGTTTCGACAGCTCGCCTCATCAGAGAAGACTTTGCCTGCATCGGGGTCACTTTCAAGTTGAGCGAATAACGTATCGAAAAAGTCATCACTGATCCCCGCAGATTCGCAAATGAGAAAACCCGCACGGTTCAGTGCCGAAAAGGAAGTGCCAGATATCTCCGATCCTAAGATGACATGACTCGTCTCTGTTTCCGAGCCGATCAGTGATAAGTGATTCCGAATTGCATCGCATAGAAGAACAAGCTGATGCGGATTTTCGCGAGGGAAACCCGAAATCGGGAAAGCATCCGACTCTCCCCAGTCCTTTGTTCCTCTGACATATGTTATTGCAAAAGCCGCGTGGGTCAAAGAGGTTGGCGAGCCGTCTGGATCAGATAATACGGTTATGGTCTTATTCATATGTTGATACCTCCTACTGTCAAAGACGCAATAACTGCATTATACGTAAACCTTTGGTCAATTTCTATACTGAGCAAACAAAAGTATGTTGCAAGAGCAATTCAGAATTGCTATAATTGCTATATTGCAAAATTACATTGCTGTGAGAGGTTCGAATGAAAAGACAATGGTTAATTTCCATACGCAAGGAAAAATGCTTGACGCAAGAAGATGTTGCTGAAAGCGTCGGACTTACTCGACAGATGATCAGCGCCATAGAGCAAGGTCAAAGCACACAGTGCAAGACCGCCAAGAAAATAGCTGCGTATCTAGATATTGAATGGACAAAATTTTTCGAATAAGGGAGCGATTACAGTATTCTTGCGGAAGAAGCAAGTGAAAAATTGGCGAACGTTATGGCAGATCTGTCAAGGATTCTTCTGTGCCATTCTCTTCGCGCTCCCGCAAACGCATTCGTTTTATCGGAAGATTTTCTCCTCCTCTTGCAGCGAGAAGGAGCATAGCTGGAATGCAGGAGAAGACGTAGCGCGATTTCATCTCATAGAAAATCAGGATTAGGAACGTCCCGAAAAGAAGGTAGTAAAATATCCTGAAACGGTCTCTTCCTGCCGCATCTAAATGCCACAGTTCCACAATCATGAACCCAAAAAGGAATAAATATTCCGCGCGACACATGGCATTAACTGCTTTTCGCAGAATCTGTCCGTCATTCATGAGGTATTTCGTTGCGACCGTCTCATATTCGAATTTTTCGCTATACACGGTTACATTATTGCCAAAACCATATCGCTCCGCTTGGTACGTTCCTTGCGACCACGTCCAGAATATTTTTCGCGAGAACAATTTCGTATTTTGCGTTATATCACGACTCAGTAGCAGATGAGAGAAGTCCTGAAAACTTTTCTCTCCGTTTAGTATTTCGTTGTGCATAAATCCAAATTCTTCTTCATTAATTCCCATGCAAAACAACGTCCAAATGGATTCGTTTTGTGCTTCTTCCGTCCGATAGGTACGATTCACATAATCATTCACCAAAATGGGAATGCTTGCAATAATGAGTGTGCTTAACAAAAGGGAGAACAATTTCCGACAGTGATTCTCAAATAGCACTTTAATATATCTGAAAAGGAAATCAAGTAGAATGGCGATGACAAAAAGGTATGCAAGAACTCTTAGACAGCATGCAATTCCTAAGAATAGTGCGGCAATTAGCAACTTACGATCATGCCGAGTATAGAAATAGACGCCTAATACGCAGAAACACAGCGTTGGCAGATCGAAATATACGTGGTTGCAGTACATAAGGATCGGCAGAAATGTTCCGCCGAGGATAAATACATTCTTCGGATATTTATAACGCAAATTTTCACTGATCTTGCTGATGAAATGGATTGTAACTAAGTAACAAAGGATGTTTATGCATTTAATCGAGAAGGTGGTTGCGGGAAGAAATTGCAGGAATAGACCATAGAAGAAAGCAACTTTCAAATTTTTCGAAATCATTTGCAAATAAGCGTTTCCCAGGATCTCATTTGTATTACCATCTCCGATAAGTTTGGCTCCATAATCGACATAAAACATATCCGAAAATGGGGTAAGGGGGACCAAGATTATGTACACCAATGCGATAGCGCCAAATGAAACCCACAAGAAAGCCGTATGAATTTTCTCGATCTTCCCTGCAAAGCGATAAATCAGATAATAGAAGAGCAGGCAAATGATGCATGCAAGAAGATCCATCCAGGTAGTTCGCGTGAAGTAAGGGAAATCACCAAAGCTGTACATAGCTTTGATGAACAAAGAAAGGACAAGCAAGATCCCAAAGATGAAACAGAGAAATTTGCAAATTACTTGATCTATTGCACGAATAAACATATTGCACTCCTTATTTGCCTGTAATGCCGCATAGACGCAACGGAAAAACGGGAAACAGTAACGAAACGAATCTTTGCCACCTCATTCATTGTAACACATCGCATATTGAGGCCAGAAGGAAAACAAAAAGTGGATTCTCGTTTGCAAAGTTGATTCATTTTGTATATTTGCGATCAGGGAAATGAAGGAAGGGAAAATGACCGATCTGTATGCGTCAACATTGAATTTGATGTGATATACCGATATAATTAACCTTACGTTGATACCTTGAAATGTTTGCTTGTGCGGGGTCAATAGGCAAGCAGGAAATGCGAGCTGTTGGGTTGATTTATGATTTTGGAGGGGCGCGAATATGGATGCGATTGATGTGAAAAGGATCAAAGAATTTAGGCTATCCCTTGCGTTATTGATTTTACTTTGCTCTATCATTCTGACTGTCTCGCTATTTGGGCCTTCCGTCCGAGCGGTTACCGCGTCTGATGCACCTCCGGCAATTTGCGTGGATTCTCCGACGGATAACGCGACGCAAAATGGCGATTTTGCGATTAGTGGCTGGGCGGTAAGTTCGTCTGGGATCTCGCGCGTTGACTTCTATTACGATAATTTCACTTGGCTTGGATCTACATCCAATATGTATGCGAGAAGCGACGTTAATCTTATCATTAACGCTTCGGGCGCGTATTCTGATGCACTACATAGTGGATTCTCCTATACGGTTTCAAAGAGTGCACTTTCTGTTGGTACACACACGATCTATATTGCGGCAATCAGCCGAGACGGAAGTGTTCAGTGGGCGGTTCGGACGATTGTTATCGGGCCTGCTTCTCAGATGTGTATTGATTCGCCGACAAACGGGCAGACAACGAACGGCAATATTGCGATCAGTGGCTGGTCGGTAAGTAAGGCGGGACTTTCTCGCGTCGATATCTATGTGGACAATTTCCGCTACCTTGGATCTTCGTCGAATGTTACGACAAGAAATGATGTAAACAGCGTGATCAATGCTGCCGGACAATATGCCGATGCGGTGCACTGTGGTTTTTCCTACTTGGTATCCCCTAGTCAATTAACAGAAGGCGTTCATACGATTTATGTTGCAGCTATCAGCAATGATGGCACGGTTCAGTGGGATTCCAGGATCATTACGATTGGGCCGGCATCTCAGATATGCCTGGATAATTTGTCGGATGGAGCAACACTTAGCGAAAGTGCAACAATTCGTGGGTGGGCAGTTAGCCACGCAGGTATTGCACGTGTGGATTTCTATATCGATGATTTTACATGGCTTGGTTCGACAGGTATGACACAAAGAGCCGATGTAAACAGTATCATAAATGCATCCGGACAATATACGAACGCCCAAAACAGTGGATTCTCCTATACATTTAGTACGGACAAACTGGCGACGGGGACGCACACGATCTATATTGCTGCCATTAGTAATGATGGTAGTGTCAAATGGGTAAGCAGGACGATTCAGATTGGCGCAGATCCTCAGATGAATCTTGAGTCGCCAAGTGCCACCGGGTATGCGAGTACGAGTTCTATTACTGTGAGCGGTTGGTCAGTTAGTCGGAAAGGTCTCTCGCGAGTCGATTTTTATATTGATAATATGCAGTGGCTTGGTTCGACATCAACCCTTATCACGCGAGCAGATGTGAACACGGCGCTTAATGGCAACGGTCAGTATACGGATGCCCTTCACAGTGGATTCTCGTTCACCTTTGATTCGAGCTCACTTTCTCAGGGAACGCATACAATCTATGCGGCTGCGATTAGCCGAGATGGTAGTGTGCAGTGGTATGTGCGATCTATCAATATCATGAAAGCGGCGGTTGGTGGGACGTATTACCAGTCGATGGAAGATGAGATTCTTGCCCTCGTAAATTCATATCGGACTGCGGCCGGGCTTAGCGCACTGACAACAAATGCGACGATTTCTGCTTGGGCAGACATGCGCGCTACAGAGATTGCCGCGTTGGGATCAACATATGGCATCTCCTATATTTCGCATACCAGACTAGACGGAACGAATCCGTGGACGGGTTATCCTCTCACCTATACTTGGGTTGGCGAGAATATCGCCGCCGGTCAGACTACGGCCACGGAAGTGGTGACCGATTGGATGAATTCTCCGGGTCATTACGCGAATATTATGCGCGCGAGCTTTGGTCAGATTGGCATCTCTTGCTACTACTATGCAGGCAGATATTATTGGGTTCAATTCTTTACAAGCTGAGAAACAATGGGTTCATTATGCGAGACTATATGTTCCAAGAGTAGCGCTATGAATGAATTGCAATAC
>JBPOHB010000230.1:0-1717 GCA_052036055.1 Bacillota bacterium
CCGTGAATTCAGTCATGGGTTATTGACTCATAAAATATCATCCTTGATGATTTTTGATTTGGTATGGCAATCGCCCTATCATTACCTTTATTATATCAGTATTTACTCGTATTTGCAATTAAAAAACTATTAACTTGACATTTTTCGCAAATTAAAATCCGAATAAAAAGAGCGGCACCGACCTTTTGAGTCGGTGCCGTTCAATAAACCGTGATTATTGCTCGCTTTTGAGCCGCTCCAAATAACCAAGCAGTTCTTGCCTGTCATTTGCCAGCTCTCCGTCGACCACTTTCTGGTAGATGTCCCCCAGGATATTCCCTACTGTTTTACTGCTCGGAATATCCATAATTTGCATGACATCCTTTCCCGAGATTGACATATGGCTTTTCTGGCAGCACATATTTTCCTCGTTCAGCCGTTCGGCCGCCTCAAGATACTTTTCTGCCTGCATAAACCGATTGTCTTTGGCAAGGTGCTTTTGCTCATTGTACCCTTGGCCGATAATATCCGCCTGGCGCAAACGCACCAGCTTGCGGACATTGTCGATACCAAGTTTACTGACCTGACGGCGAGCCATTTTCTGTATATCCGCCTCTGAATTCGGGATTGTCAGCTCATGGCCGCCAACCAACAAAACGACCTCATCGATTGTCTTGTTCGGGTATTTGAGTTTCCGCATGATGTCTCCCGCCATTTTCGCACTTGCCTGCGCATGACCGTGGAAATGCCCAACGCCAGCATCTTCCGTATACACCATTGGCTTTGCAATGTCATGGAAGAAAGCTGCCAGTCGCACCTCTTCAATAGGCGGAGCGGCATCAACAGTACGGCAGATATGCGTGTAAACATCATATTCATGCCATGGGTTATGCTGCTCAAAGCCGATACATGGCGCGATTTCAGGCACGCATGCCTTCACCACGAACGGATACATGGCCCTGCTTGGCTTGTCTCCCATCAGCATTTTTGTAAACTCCTCACGAACTCGCTCACGTGAAACCTTATCCACGGCCTGAATCATATTCCCGGCAGCGAAGAACGCATCATAATCGATGTCGAAATTCAGCTTCGACATGAACCTGAACGCGCGCAGAATGCGAAGTGCATCTTCCGTAAACCTGTCTTCCGGTTTTCCCACGGTTCTGATGATACGCTTTTCGATATCTGAACGGCCGCCGAACGGGTCAATGAAGCCCTCCTCCTGATTGTAAGCCATTGCATTGATGGTAAAATCACGTCTGGCAAGGTCTTCCACGACATTGGACACAAATGCCACGCAGTCAGGATGACGCCCGTCGGAATAAACTCCATCCACGCGGAAGGTGGTGACCTCGTAGTATTGTTCTCCGGAACGAACCGATATGGTCCCGTGTTTTATTCCCGTTGGAACACAGCGTTCGTATCCAAACAATGCCAGCATTTCTTCCGGGGTTGCATTTGTTGTAATATCCCAGTCATGCGGCGGGCGGCCGATAATCATGTCCCGCACGCAGCCGCCTACGACATATGCCTTATAACCGGCGCCATGAAGCTCCAAAAGAAGTCTTTCAGCGCCAGAATCAATTTTCATACAGTCTCTCCTTTATCTTGAAAAAACGCGCCCAAGCTTAATTCTTCGGCGCGTTTATTGGATTATCAGACTTCTGCCCCTATTCCGCTTCAGGTCAGGATACCACCTCAGGTTCACATACACTATATAGCGGACATTCCTCTCCAA
>JBPOHB010000213.1:0-1789 GCA_052036055.1 Bacillota bacterium
ACTTGATTATCAGACAGGGAAATCAATTCTGAAGTTGCTTCAGGACACTTGCAAGAAAACGAAGATGACTTTGCTTATCATTACGCATAATTCGGCTTTGACATCGATGGCCGACAAGGTAATTCGGATGAAGAGCGGGAAAATTGCGGATTTCTATGTGAATTCGCATCCGCAGTCTGTCGAGGAGCTTGAATGGTGAGGAAGAAGTCTTTTTGTAAAGAAGCATATCGAACCGTTTGGCGTACAAAATCAAGATTTCTGTCGATCTTCTGCATTACGGCAATTGGTGTCGGATTTTTTGCCGGAATCAATGCAACTTCTCCAGACATGGAGGATTCGATAGATCAGTACTTCTCTGACAGCAATTTGTCTGATATACGGATTGTGTCGCCGATCGGTTTTTCAGAAGACAGTATTCGCGAAATTGAGGAGACCGATGGAGTCGACTCTGTGGAAACGGGCTATGCGAAAGATTTTTTCGTGACAACAGAAGATAATTTGACGGTAACGACGAGGGTTTTCAGCTATGATTCCGATGTTCAGATGAATACTCCTTGGGTTGTCTCTGGGCGCCTGCCAAACAAATCCGGAGAAATCGCAGTCTCGGAAAAAGACTGTGAAAAGTTCAATCTGGAAATCGGGTCGCAAGTGACACTATCACTGCCATCGGGAGACCTTGTATCAGATTATGTTTCGACTATGACATATACGATTGTTGGTCAAGTTGAGACACCCGTTTTTTTTAGTTATGAGAGGGGACAGACGAATATCGGCGATGGATCGGTGGACACGTTTGCTTATATTTTCGAAGATGATTTTACATCTGCACGACCGACTGATGTATATGTCCGCACGACAGATTCGTTAAGTATGAAGGCCTATGACGAGAATTATGAGAGCAGTCTTGAACCGCTTCAAGAACAATTCGCGCTTCTCGGAAAAGATATAATGACTCAGGAGATAGATACATATAGCGCGAAACTTTCAGCGGCGATTACGGATCTGCAAAGTGAGAGAGAAGAGGCGCAGGCTATCATTGATCTGGCAAATAGTCAGAAAGATGCGGTGACACAAGAAGAGCTATTAGCAGCGCAGGCAAGCATTTCCGAGATAGATGAAAAGATCGAATATGCAAACCAAAAAGCATCAGTACTGAGTCAATTAGCGCCATCCTGGTATGTTCTTGATCGAAGCGATAATCCTGGCTATGATGAATATGGAGATGATACAGATCGAATCGGCGCGGTAGCGAGAATCTTTCCTGTGTTTTTCGTTCTGGTAGCCGTGTTGGTTTGCCTGACAACGATGACCCGTATGGTTGAAGAAGAACGCGTACAGGTTGGCACGCTTAAGGCTTTAGGATACAATGCGAGAACGATTGCCGGCAAATATATACTCTATGCTATGACGGCAAGCTTTCTGGGCGCTGCAACGGGACTTTGTGTTGGGTTCTGGCTTTTCCCGACCATTATTATGAACGCATATTCGGTTATGTATTCTCTTCCTGCCCATCTGATTCATTTTCAATACAAATTAGCGTTATTCTCTGTTCTGATTGCAGTAATTGCAATGCTTCTTGCCACCTTGTATGCGATTATCAATGAACTGAAGGCGGAGCCCGCGACATTGATGCTTCCAAAGGCGCCGCGTCCTGGCAAACGAATCCTTCTGGAACGAATTCGGCCGATATGGAAGAGATTGTCCTTCTCGCATAAGGTTACGGCAAGAAATATTTTCAGATACAAGCAACGGTTTCTCATGACTGTACTTGGGATATCTGGTTGCACGG
>JBPOHB010000136.1:0-2447 GCA_052036055.1 Bacillota bacterium
GGAGATTATTTTGCTCGCGTACTTTTTAATCGAAGCGACAAGAAAAGTCTCCTCTATCTGGGTGCTGGAAATGATGGTCTTGCGATCGAACCAAATGCAAAAGGTACATACTTTTTGAATTCGTTTAGCTGGGCCGTCTTGTCTGGTGTTGCAAACGAAGAGCAGATTAGCATTATGCTTGATACCATAGATCAGAATCTTCGCACCCCGTTTGGGTATCGTCTATGTACAGGTGTTGACTATCCGAAAATAGCGCCGAAAATTGACGTGGCTCTCTATTTTGCCGGAGATCGTGAAAATGGCGGCATTTTTAAGCACGCAAATATGATGGCGGCGGCGGCTATGCTGAATGCGGCAAAAACTGTCGAAAACAAAATGCTTGCGAAGCGTCTTGCAGACACGGCCTACTGGGTAATTGACTGCATTCTTCCCTATCGTACGAATCAAAGCCCATATGAGATTGTTGGGAATCCTCGTCTTTGCACACAGTATAATAATTCGGAGACGGGAGAGAATATTGGACCAACGCTATCGGGAACTTCCACGTGGCTTCTCCTTTGCCTTTTCACAGGCTTCGGCGTCGAATTTACGAGTGATGCCCTAATTATCGAACCGATTCTTCGTTCAGAGGATAAAGATGAGGACATAACCGTGAACACGGGAAAAGCAACCTATCATATTGTTGTTACGAAGGAACAAGGTTTTGCCAGGACGAAGGAAGGCGTGAAAATTCTTTGCGACAATATGCCGATAGAGGGCGTTCGGGTGCCGATTTTCTGCGACAAGAAAGTGCATGAAGTGGTCGTGACATTATAAAGATCGTTTTCTGATGATTCTGCATGAAGTGAAGGACGTAGGTGCTGTATATGAAGCCTTCTGTCCTTCACTTCATTTATTGACAGGGGAAAGAAATGTTAGAAATATTCAAAGGCAATTTTATACACACACCAGGGAAAGATGAATTTGCCATACATGAAAATGCATATCTGATTGTTCTTGACGGATATTCTATCGGGATCTTCGATGAACTCCTGCCCGGATATGATCAGATGCCTATCGTGGATTTCGGAAATTGTCTCGTCATTCCGGGATTTTGCGACTTGCATACACACGCACCGCAATATATGAATACGGGTATCGGATATGATGAGGAACTGCTTACCTGGTTGGAGAAGTATACGTTCCCCCTTGAAAGCAGATATGCGGATCAGGATTTTTCACGCTTGTCCTACACGCGATTCATCACAGATCTATGGCGAAATGGGACGACGCGCGCCGCGGTGTTTGCAACGGTTCATCTCGACGCAACACGCCTTCTTTTTGATCTTTTCAAAAGCGCAGGAATGGGTGCTTATGTTGGAAAAGTCAATATGGATTTGTGCTTGGCCTCAGGACTGCGGGAATCGACAGAGGACTCGCTTTCCTCGACAGAAGAGTATATTTCGACCTGTTATGATGAGAATGAGCTTGTCAGACCCATTATTACGCCGCGGTTTGCACTCGCTACTTCCTCGAAACTTATGACAGGTCTTGGACTTCTCGCTGAGAAATATGACCTGCCGGTTCAGACACATGTATCGGAAAATAGAGAAGAGGTTCGCCGTGTTTTGCAGCTCTACCCTGACAGCACATCTTTTTCACAGGTGTATGATGCGCATGGACTTCTGAGAGAACAGAAAACGGTACTGGCTCATGGCATCTATTTGACCGAAAAAGAAAGGGTTCTTCTCGCGAAGAAGGGTATTTTTATTGCGCATTGTCCTCATTCAAATTTCAATATGTCCAGCGGAATCCTTCCCGTGCGTAAACTAATCCGAAAAAGCATTCCTGTCGGATTGGGCAGCGATGTGGGCGGCGGACATAGACTCGATATGATGTCAGCTATAGTCGGTGCCTCATCCGCCTCGAAAATGAACTTTGTTTCTCACGCAAAAGAGGAAGCTCTTTCGTTGCCTGAAGCGTTTTTCCTTGCTACGAAGGGAAGCGGAGCCTTTTTCGGAAACGTTGGTTCATTTGAAGCTGGGTATGAGACGGATATGCTCGTTATTGATGATGAGAATCTGAATTTTCCAGAGGAGAGAACCATTCTTGAGAGGATGCAGCGTTTCCTCTTTGCCGGAGACGATCGGAATATTGTTAAGCGCTATGTCAGGGGCAAAGAAGTGCCGTGTCCGTTCGGGCAACAACATTAAGGCTCCTTGGAGATGTTTATGTGCGAAAGCCGTGGATGTGTAATACAATATAAACGTGCAAACAATTTATACAGGGGGTTTGTCAAATATGCCAAATAAGAGTGTCTATCTCAGTGAGATTATCAAGGCTTTCAATCTTGAGGTTGTCTATGCGCCAAGTGATTTAGATCAAATCAAAATTGTTGTTGCTGACGTAACGCGTCCGGGTCTTCAGCTTGCCGGATATTTTGACCATTTTGGTCCGGACCGCATCCA
>JBPOHB010000017.1:0-5566 GCA_052036055.1 Bacillota bacterium
TCCAAGTCCTAATTTCTTACCCATACTTTCTTACCTATTCCTTTCCACGGTTTCTGATTTTGAATGAAAACAATCTGACACATCCCTTTACAAATACGAAGTTTTTCATGTGATACTAAAATGACAATCCACCTCCCCGGAAACAAAAAAAGCGCTGTCATCGAGATTTCTCTCAATAACAACGCTGTTATTATTTGACACCAAAGTGTTTTCCTTCGTTTGATGTCCTCATTCTATACTAGTGCCAATCTTGCGTCAATAGCAAAAAACACAAAATACTTCGCCAATATTACGCCAACAATTGGAGCATTTTGCTAAATTGCTTTTTTCTCCATTCATCCGTCTTACAAATCGCCGGAATCGACTCCCACATTTCTTCCATGTATTCATAGAATCCGCCAATGACATGAATGGCCATACTGTACATTCTGCAATTGTATTTCTCTGAATCCCAAGCAACCACCAATCGGTCGTCCTGAACAATCATGCTGATATGCGTAGGCAAAACAGGAACCGCCTTAAGATTCGTTAGTGTCATCGAATACATCTCGGAATTCGGGATTTGAGAAAGGGTCTCCATATGCAGTTTCAGATTTTCGCGTGAAATGCGAATCTCTTTTTTGCAGATTTTGCTTAGATCTGGCTCGATTGTATAGGGTTCCTTTGCTTTCGCTTCCATGGTTCCCAGATCATATAACTGCCTATATTTGCACCGTTCCCGGATCTCTCTTGTTTTTCGATTCGCCTCAAGGCACAGCCTTATATACTCCTCGCCAACATCATTTTCCCTGAGTATTTTCCGGAGTAATTCTTGGCTCATACTGCGAAATGTCGGCGATGGATTGAGCATATATGTCAATTGTTTGGAAGCTAGATGTGTATCGAGAACTTCAAGCATTTTGCTAATGTTGCCCACTGGAACGGTCTCAATCATCTTCTGTGATTTCTCAAATGACGTCCGCGCTGTCTTGGCAAAGAAGTCGACGCTCTCTTTGTCTGTAAACATCATGCAGTGGATCTGTCGAATCGGAGAATCCACGCTCATCGAATACAAGCTACACACCCCCGGGAGTAAGTTGATCGAATAATGGTTCTCTCGATTGTCACGAGCCTGCCTGTACCAGACCTCAACGGCTTCCGATAGATATACAGACATCCATCTGAAAATACTAATGTACGGTCGATAGGTGTCCACCGCGCCGTCAATAATCTTGATGCGATGCCCATAGCGAATCGCCTCGTGAATCAGTCGTATGCTCTCATCTTTGATATTATCCGCGCTATAGTCAATGTCGCCAAAGTCTATGATAAGAATTTCTTTTCCAGGTCTCGCGGAAAAAGTAGCCTGCCAAAAACTCTGGATCGACTCCTCGATTCCCTTATCACCCGTATACACGCGAACGGAAGTATTATACCCACCCATATCTGGCAGATTCTTCTTCTCTTTGACGATTCGCGTATCCGCTTCTTCATCCGTGAGCCAAACAGCCAAAGCATCCGCAACCTGACCCTCATGATTGAAATCAAGACTCGGCATATACATACGCAAAATCTCATCAATCACTTTGCGCTTACCCTCCATCTCGCTTACTAGCAGATAGTGGGCAATCTCGCGCGTACATTTATTCTTATAAGAAAGGCGGCGCTGGTTTGTGCGCCATTTGCTGATGCTAGTAATGTCAATCGACAAATTCTCGGACAGTTCCTTGCCCGATATTTCTAGACGTTTCATTAAATATCCGAGTCTTGATTCGCCGTTTTGCATATGATACCCCCCACTTTCTAGACATATAGAAAATAGTATCACGGGAAAACGTCTTCGTCAATTATACGCCAACATATGTGCTATTCATTTCGCGAAAAGGAAATTGTTTGCCATTTTCTGTCATTTCCTTCTCGGCGCGTTATTTCTCATTCCTAAATCTGCCCATCACGAATCCGGTATAACGGACTTTGCAATTTCAACAGCTCCCATCGCATCTTTTGCATAGAAATCTGCCTGAATACTCTTTGCTATATCCTGTGAAAGAACGGCACCGCCAACCATAATCTTACAATCGGCACCGATCTCATGAAGCGCGGTAATGGTTTTTTCCATGAAAGGAATTGTTGTTGTCATAAGTGCAGACAGACCGATAAGTCTAGGCCGATACGTCTGATAAGCTTCTACGATTGCCTGTGCAGGTACATCTTTACCCAGGTCGATCACCAGGAAGCCATAGCTTTCCAGAATAACGCGAACGATATTCTTGCCAATATCATGGATATCCCCTTCGACTGTTGCAATGACAATCGGCCCCTTACCCTGTTGCGTATCCTCTGTTGGTATATTCTCGCGAAGTGTCGCAAATGCGATTTTTGTGGTCTCGGCAGACAAGATCAGCTGAGGAAGAAAAAGCTTTCCACTCTCATAAGCTTTTCCGACGGCGTCAAGTCCTGGAATGATCTCCTGATTGATAATGGAAAGTGCCGTTCTTTGTTTGAGGGCTTCGCGCGTTGCTGCGACGACCTGCTGCTTCATGCCTGCCTCAACCAAAGCGCGTATCGATAAATCACTTGGCGCCAAAACGGTTTTTCCCTTGGGTGAAGAAACCGCCATTGCCGAGGAATTCGCTTGATCGGACGCGTGTCTGTCTATGTATGAAACGCTGTCAATATCTTTGTAGAGAAGAACCTCTGCTGCATCAATTGTGGCCATCAGATCCACGTCAAGGGGATTTATGATAGCAAGATCCAGTCCTGCATAAATTGCCATCGCAAGGAAGGTCTTATTGATCAGGGGCCGGTTAGGAAGTCCAAATGATACATTACTGCAGCCAAGAACCGTATGAACACGAAGTTCCTGCTTCACAAGCGTCAGCGCCTTAAGTGTCTCTGCCACTTCTTCCTGTTGTGCAGATGCCGTTAAGACCAGACAGTCGATGATTACATCAGAGCGATCAATCCCGTATGTCGCTGCTGTCTCGACAATTCTCTTGGCAATTGTCAGCCGATCCTCTGCTCGCGGAGGGATACCGGACTCGTCGAGAGTCAGCCCCAGTACGACGCCGCCGTATTTTTTGACAATGGGAAAGACGGCTTCCATTACTTCTCTTTTACCATTTACCGAATTAATCAAGGGCTTCCCGTTATATATTCGGCAAGCTTTCTCGAGTGCTTCCGGATTTGAACTATCTATTTGCAGCGGAAGACGAATCACTTCCTGAAGGCTCTTAACCACTTTTGCCATCACAGCGGGTTCATCAATGCCGGGAACGCCCACATTCACATCCAAAACGTGAGCGCCACTTTGCTCTTGACTCGCAGCCTCAAGAAGCAGGACATCATAGCGTTTCTCAAGAATCGCTTGTCTGAGAAGCTTTCTTCCAGTCGGATTCAGTCGTTCTCCGCAGATCGCAATTCGTTCTCCGAGCGTTACTGACACACTTCCACTTGAAATACACGTTCGAGGAGAATTCACACGACGAGCAAGCTTCTCGTTTTGAAGCAAGTTCGAAATCCCTCGAATATATTCAGGCGTGGTTCCGCAGCATCCACCAACAACGCTAACGCCTGCTTTTACAAACTTATATATATACTCGCAGAACTCTTCCACACTGACGTTATAGACGGTCTCATTGCCTGAGAAAACCGGCAAACCAGCATTCGGCTGGACAATGACCGGAATCCTGGCAACAGACAATATCTCTTCAACGATGGGCTCCATTTCTTTTGGGCCGAGAGAACAATTGATGCCGAGGCAATCGACACCTATTCCTTCCAAAAATGTAACCATGGCTGTCGGCGTCGTACCCATAAGTGTTTTGCCGCTTTCACCAAAAGTCATGGAAGAAAAAATCGGTAGATCCGAATTCTCTTTGGCGGCGAGAACCGCGGCCTTCATCTCATATATATCGGAAACGGTCTCAATGAGAATCGCATCCACTTGATCCCCCAAAATGAGAATCTGTTCCTTAAATGCCTCATACGCATTTTCGAACGAAAGAGAGCCAGACGGCTCCATGAGTTGTCCAAGGGAACCTATATCGTAGATAAGAAAGCATGACTTATCTATACCTTGCCGTCTGCATCGAGTCTCTTCCCTGTCTATTGCTTCACGGCCATTTCGTATCGCTGCTTCAATGATTTCACGAAGAGAGAATTGGCTATCCGCAAGATGAAAGCGATTACTTCCAAGCGTATTGGTCAATATACATGAAGCACCTGCTTCAAGATACGATGCTTGGATGTCGGAAACCCATTCTGGATGCAAAATGTTGCATTCATCCGTTATCTCGCCAGGGCGAAGTCCTTTTAGATTCAGTTGCGAACCCATTCCACCGTCAAAAATCAGTGGGATCGTTCCCAGTTTTGCGCGTAGCAGATCCTTCTTATTCTTATAACAGTTCATTTGCTCTGATAGCATACGGTATGATTCCTCCTATATAAGCAATGATCAATTTGTCCACACGCGTCGCAGGACTTCTTCTCTCCGTTTGTACCAATACCTACAATTCCGGTGATCGATTTCTGCGGTTCCAGAAGAAGTGAATGAGAAATGGTAAGGCCAATTCTCTTCTGGGCATCCAGAATACGAAGGAGCTGTTTCTGCAAGGCAAGTGGTACACTGCCATATCCGGGTCCATATCGGAAGGTCATTTTGCCAAAAGGAAGTTCTTCCGTGTATTGATCACAAGACTCTTCGATGAGGGCACTTGCGGCAGCATCCATTGCAACATAGCGTGCCATATCATCTATCATATACAGCTTCAGCTTGCGATCAATCGCAACCCCGAGCGTTCCAGCAATTAGCATACAACGATCACATCCTGCGAAGAGTTTCTGAAGCTCATCGTAAGCTAGATTCAATTCCGCATCAATCGATAGCAACCCGTCTTCTTCCTTCAAATCAAAAATGCGATGGATGATTCTGGGCTGTGCAATCTGAAGGATCTCTTCAATAACGGAATCCATCAGTACGTTCATCTCATCCGTGATTTGGGGATGAGAAAAGGAGAGATATCGCAGTGCGGATTCCTTTAGCAAGATGATTCCTTTCCATCTCAAGGCAAGTAGATACTGCCGCAAGAAAATGTGCTCGTGAATGAAGCGGATGCTGTTTTATGATACTAAGTGAAACATCTATACGAAATCTTGTCAATTGCATGTTTTACGTACGGACACAAAAGTACCGGAAGCGAAAGATCCGTTTCCGGTATTTTGCGAGATGAAAGTGGCTTGGTTCATGCAAAATGATGGATTAGTCCTTAAAGAGTGGAGTCGATAGGTATCTCTCACCTGTGTCAGGAAGAAGTACGACAATTGTTTTCCCTTCGTTTTCTGGGCGTCTTGCTATCTCTTTAGCCGCAAATAGTGCAGCGCCTGAAGAAATGCCGACAAGCAATCCTTCTGCCTTTGCGACTGCCTTTGCTGCCGCGAAAGCATCTTCATTCGAAACAGGGAAAATCTCATCATACACCTTTGTATTGAGTACTGCCGGGACAAATCCTGCCCCGATCCCTTGAATCTTATGAGGTCCTTTTCTCCCTTCGGAAAGTACCGGAGACGACGCAGGCTCGACTGCAAC
>JBPOHB010000241.1:0-1816 GCA_052036055.1 Bacillota bacterium
CTTCCTCTGTCCTCTCTGGATTTGGATGTGTTTCGTATGCTTGCGGCTTACGACAGTAAGTACCAGGTGATGTATGATCATGCGCTTTCCATTTTGCAGGGAGGCGTGATCTCAAGCGATATTCCTCTTTATGCCTCGAGTTATCAGCAGGATGAGGAGAATTATGTCTATACAAGCGGTGACGAATTCCAGTTTGATCTGGTTTCTTCGCTTATGGTTATGCAGTATCTTGCCAGTGAAGATGCCCTTCCTGCGGAAAGTGTGGCTTGGGTACGGGAGAGACTGTACAATGAAGGCATTCTCTATCAGACATACGATGTTATTTCCGGTCTGGCGATTTCGGAAGAGGAAGCAACAGAGGCGTATGGGCTGCTTCTCCAAATCGCGATCGAGACAGATGACCTGACTCTCTATACGAAAACGCTTGCAGCAGTCGAACGTAATCTTGCGACGAGTTCGAAAAGTGCCGCCTTCTCTTCAGTCTATCGCAGGACAGATGCGAACCGCGTGATTGTGTATGCGAAGGATAATTTAGAGGTCTATTTAGGTGTGACAGACTGATTGTTTTCCGATTGGATTCCCCATAAATCGGATGAGCGCAGTATTTTCTTGAGGGAGAACGTATTTTCATTCCTTTTTGGGGTTGTACACAAGTATTTTCAGGATTTTTTTCCTAACTCTTCATAATTGTAGCCCAAATGGACTTGTCGAGATCAATTTTTGTATTTATACTATTTTCGAGTGATTTTCACTTCAAGTTCAAAGAAAGAAGGACACAGACATGGCATTTATTGACAAAATTATGGAAACGGCCAAGGCCGCGAATAAAACCATTGTATTACCAGAAGGCAATGACCCAAGAACAATTGAAGCTGCCGCCAAACTAATCAAGCAGGGACTTGTTAAGGTTATTCTTGTAGGCAACAAAGAGAAACTGATGAGCAGCGCTGGAGAGTGGGATATTTCCGGGGCTGTTTTTGTTGATCCGGACAATTATGCGGAGTACGACAGTTTTGTTGATACCTTTGTTGAGCTTCGCAAAGCGAAGTTTCCAAGTATCGAGGAGGCTAAGGCAAAAGGACAGAAACTGATGCGTGACGAGATGTTTATCGGCGTTATGATGGTGAAGAAGGGTCTTGCGGACGGTATGGTTTCGGGTGCTTGTCACAGCACGGCTGATACGCTCCGCCCATCGCTTCAGATTCTGAAGACGGCTCCCGGCACGAAGCTGGTGTCGGCTTTTTTCATGATTGTTGTTCCGAATTGCGAATACGGCGATCAGGGCGTTTTCCTTTTCGGCGATTCAGGACTTGTCGAGAATCCGAGTGCAGATGACCTTTCAGAGATTGCACTGTCTTCGGCGAAGAGCTTCAAGCAACTTGCAGGCGGAGAGCCGAGAGTCGCTATGCTTTCTTATTCGACGTACGGATCTGCTAAATCCATCCTGACAGAGAAGGTTATCGAGACGACTCGCCTTGCCAAAGAGAAGGCACCGGAGCTTCTTCTTGATGGGGAATTGCAGCTTGATGCCGCTATTGTCCCGTCTGTTGGGAAGAGTAAGGCAAAGGGAAGCGCGGTTGCAGGTACGGCCAACGTATTGATCTTCCCTGACTTAGATGCCGGAAATATCGGATATAAACTTGCGCAGCGTCTTGCGAAGGCGGAGGCATATGGTCCTATTACGCAAGGCCTGGCTGCTCCCGTTAATGATCTTTCGCGCGGTTGCTCGGCAGATGATATCGTCGGCGTTGCTGCTATTACTGCCGTTCAGGCAATCAAATAAGAATTTATGTAAGAAGATGTATGCAGACAATAT
>JBPOHB010000049.1:0-8479 GCA_052036055.1 Bacillota bacterium
GATGCTCGGTGTTGTCAATCACCTTCTTTTCGAATTATACGAATTTCTTCGATTACATTTATGATGAAAAATCCGTTTAATTGGATTTCGGCAATATTTCAATCATGGAATTACGTGAAATTACAAAAATTTGGTGCATAATTTACTCTGGTTTGGAAAATTCATTTGACATTAAGCAAATAGTCTTAGAAAATCTATGCATACGCTCATTAGAAAATTGTAGGAGGATATGTCGGTGAAAAAGGGAATGTTACTTGTACTTACTGGTTCAGTCATCATCGCAACTGTTGCGTCAACTGGTTGCGGTATTACGGATTCTTTAGCAGATGTTGTCAGCAAGACGGATTCAACAAGTTTTCCAGAGGGAGACGACTATATTGAATACTATTATGATGATCGAGACGAACTCCTAGACGATTATGTCGGGGATAAACTCGATGCGGATGATGCAGATGTTTTGCTTGAAAATGTTTCCATCGAGTATTACGAAAATGATGACGGCACGTATCAGTGCTACATCTATAATAACAATTCAAGCTATTATTTTGATGGCGTTGTAGAACTGTCAACATCTGAAGGGGAAAATTTGGACTATATCATCAATGTTGAGATGATTGCCCCAGGAAACTATGAGTACTTTGATATTGATCTTGATAGTGAGCCTGATGATTATCTATATTATGTTGAGGGCGACATGTACGAGGTCAAGGAAGATCTGGAGATTGACTATAGTTTCTATGAGGCAGCGGTGTCATCTGATTCAACAGATGAAGGATATACGGTTATTGATGCAGATGAAGTTACAATGGATGATGCGAATGCATTTGCCGATTACTATTATGCGTATGACGCCATCTACAACTATATGCCAATCACATATTATCTTGTCACACAGACAGATTACGAGAGCACGAATGATATGGTGTATACGTATTCCCTTTCCATGGACCCGGAAAATCACTCGGTTGAGATCTATGATAATACGGGAACTTTGCTTGATACCAAGACGTATTGACGGAAATACCTTTGACGCTTACACGACTGCCCCCAGAGACGCGAGATCGTCATATGGGGGCAGTTCTGTTTTAAGAAATATGTGCTTCTCCTTTGTTATGTGATAAATTGCGGTAATTTGCTGAGATTTTCGTTATTTGTGTGTACGAGACAGAAATTGACAGAAGCATTTATTGACTTTTCATTCAAAAGATAAGAGAATCAACTATGGGTTCCGAAAATGACGCGTTAGAATCATAAGGAGAATACTATGTATAAGTTTACTTCCAAGATTTGTCTTTTTCTTGTTTGTTCTATGTTAGCCGGACTTTTTTCGTTTTCTGGTTGCGATAGCGGTAAAGATACGGATCAATCGGAAACTTCCGAGACCACGGAGGCCGAAATTGAGACTGACTATAAGATCAATTATGCAGATTCTACGCGAGATACGTATGTTGAGAAGTATGCTAGTACAACGCCAGAAGCGGATCCTTCCTCGCTCTATACAAATATAGTTGCTTCCATAACTTCAACTGACGAGACAGGTTACTACTGGATATGTATCGACAATTATTCGGAAGATGAATTCTTTGACGGGGTCGTATCTTTTAGCGTAGCCGGTGAAACGTATACAATTGATGCTCATATGATTGCTCCGGATACCTACGAGTACATTATTTTTTCTTGTACGGATGATGTTTCGGATTTTTCCTATACGGTTGACGGAGACTTCTATAAAATGGAGGGATTTGACTTCCCGGAGAATTATTATAACGAGGTTTCACTAAATGCAAATGCAACGGAGACTGCCGTTATTATTGATCAGGATGAGATTACATCCGATCAGATTAAGGACATTGCTGTTTTCTTATATGAGAGAGACTCACTCTATAATTTTGCCTATCCTTGTGCATTTTATGTTTGCACATATGATAATTTCAATAATTCGACAGATTTTACCTATACATACGAGATTGATGTAGATACGACCACGCAGACAACAACGATATACGATGCAAATCAGAATCTGATTGAGTAAGGCGCGAAGTATGAATAAACTGCTTATTGTTGTTGATTATCAAAATGATTTTGTGGATGGCAGTCTGGGTTTTGCCGATGCCTCGAATCTTCATGAGAAGATCTGTGAGAAAATTGAAGACTATGTTCATGAGAATATGACAGTCGTTTTTACGAAAGACACGCATCCGACTGCGTATCTGCAAACACAGGAAGGGCGAAATCTCCCCGTTGCGCATTGCATTGAAGGGACTTCTGGCTGGGCGTTATATGGAAGGGTCGACGAGTTGTCCGCTTCGCATCGCATATTCCAGAAAAATACCTTTGGGTCTGCCGATTTGTTTGATTATCTGCGTGATAATCCGTTTGATCAGATTGAACTCGTGGGTCTTGTAAGTAATATTTGCGTTCTGTGCAATGCAGTTCTTGCCAAGACAGCTTGCCCGGAAGCCCGAATTGTGGTCAATGCTTCCTATACGGCAAGTTTTGACCAAACGATGCAGGAGAAAGCTCTTGACGTACTATCTGGCATCCAAGTACAAGTGATCCGATAATTTGTTGTGATGCTACGCATTTTTCGACAGTAATTGAACTTTTTTCGCTATATGTGCCGTTTACAATTGGCAAACCACTGTGTTACAATCACTATTCGGTGAAAATATTGTTCAAACGATTTGGAGGAATACGAAATGGCTTCAATACTAGAAAAGAAAGAAAATAATATCGTGTTATTAACTATAGATGTATCGAAAGAGGATTTTGCTGAGGCAGTACAAAAATCTTTCCAAAAGAACAGGGGCCGTTTTCAGATACCGGGCTTCCGCAAAGGAAAGGCTCCGTATCACATGGTTAAGCAGTATTATGGCGAAGGCGTTTTGTATGATGACGCGATTGACTTCTGTGTGAGTCCAGCATATGCACTTGCTGTGAAGGAACACGATCTGAAGGTGGTTTCTAAGCCAGAGATGGATATTCTGGATATTGGTGCAGACAAGGGATTGAAATTTACTATTACCGTTACGGTTAAGCCTGAAGTAATTTTGGGAGAATATATGGGCGTTGAAGCTCATTACCATTTTCACGAAGCCACAGACGAAGATGTCGAGAAGGAGCTTCAACGTGTATTGGAGCGAAGTGCAAGACAAATTACAATTGAGGATCGACCGGTTCAATTGGATGATACGGCAACAATTGATTATGAAGGTTTTCTTGACGGCGTTGCGTTTGACGGCGGCAAAGGCGAGAATTACGATCTGAAGATCGGCTCAGGCAGCTTCATTCCAGGTTTTGAGGAGCAGGTTATCGGGCATCAAGTTGGCGAAGAATTTGCTATTGTTGTTCGTTTCCCTGAGGAATATCATAGTGAAGAGCTCAAGGGTAAGGAAGTGACTTTTCAGGTGAAGATTCACGCCATTAAAGGACGCGAGTTGCCGGTGCTTGATGACGAATTTGCGAAAGACGTCAGCGAATTTGATACGCTTGAGGAATATAAGGCTGACATTCTCGCAAAGAAACAGGAACAGGCTAAAGCGCATGCAGAATCTGATTTCCAGAACAATGTTGTGAAAGCCGCTTGTGATCATGCTACCGTTGATATTCCAGACTGTATGGTTGCCACAGAAGTTGATCAGATGGTTGACGAACAATCCATGCGTATGAAATATCAGGGAATCGAGATCGAGCAGTATCTGCAATATGTTGGTCAGACGATGGAAGATTTCCGTGCAGGCATGGAGCCAGTTGCGAAGATGAGAGTCAAGAGCAATCTCGTTGTGGAAGCCATTTCTGCGGCTGAGAAAGTTGAAGCTACGGATGAAGAAATCGATGAAGAAGCAGAGAAGGTCGCAAAGCAGTATAATATGACGAAGGAAGAGCTATACGGAAGAATGGGTGGCAATGATGGCTTCATTCGCGAAGGTATTGTAGGCAGAAAGACCGTTGAACTCATGACAGCTGCTGCGAAGAAAGTTGCTTGTGATGAGCACGATCACGAAGAAGCGTAATCTGTTTGACGTATTCTGCAACTAATACTTAACAATTTGTAACTCTATCCTAATTGATCGCACGTGTGACTTCGGTTACGATATCATTAGTAGGAACCGTCGAGGCTTCTTTTGAAGCCTCGTTTCTGTATGACTCTTAAAGGAGAAATGGTATGACAGAAGATGAGAAGAACATGCAGGATAAGAGTATGAAGAATACAGACGGGAAGCCGCCAGTTGTGAGATGTTCATTCTGCGGGAAAACGGAGCATGAAGTTGCTCGTCTGTTTGCCGGACCGTCCGTCTATATCTGTAACGAATGCATCAATCTATGCGATTCACTGCTTGCAGAAGAAGATGATTTTTCGATGTCAGGCAGTAGCCGCGATCAACGTATGGATCATGTTCCCACTCCGATGGAGCTTAAGGAGTCTTTAGACCAATATGTCATCGGACAGGATATGGCGAAGAAGGCTTTGTCGGTTGCCGTGTACAATCACTATAAGCGTGTATTTAGCAAGACGCTTTCAAATGATGACATTGAACTCCAAAAGAGTAATATTTTGCTTGTCGGACCAACAGGTTGCGGCAAGACACTTCTTGCGCAGACGCTTGCCAAGGTTCTGCATGTTCCTTTTGCCGTAGCTGACGCAACAGCGCTTACAGAAGCCGGATACGTTGGTGAAGACGTTGAGAACATTCTGCTCAAGCTTCTGCAAAATGCGGATTTTGATGTTGAACAGGCGCAAAGAGGGATCATATATATTGATGAAATCGATAAGATCACGCGCAAATCTGAGAATCCCTCTATTACACGGGATGTGAGTGGCGAAGGTGTGCAGCAGGCACTACTTAAGATTCTGGAGAGCTCTGTCGCAAATGTTCCTCCTCAGGGCGGACGTAAGCATCCGCACCAAGAATTTATTCAGATTGATACAACGAATATTTTGTTCATTTGCGGTGGTGCATTTGACGGTATTGAGAAAATTATCGAGAATCGTATCGGACAGAAATCCTTCGGCTTCGGGGCTCTGCCTACCAGCAAGAAAGATCTCCATAACGGAGAATTTCTGCAATATCTGATGCCGCAAGATTTGATGAAATACGGTTTAATCCCTGAGTTTATTGGGCGTGTTCCTGTTACAGTAACACTTGAGGGACTTAATCAAGAGGCGTTAGTTCGCGTACTCAAGGAACCCAAAAATGCGCTGCTGAAGCAATACTGGAAGATCCTGAATATGGATGGCGTTGATTTATCTTTCTCGGATGATGCGATTGAGGCGATTGCCTCACTAGCCATTGATAGGAATACGGGAGCGCGCGGACTGCGCTCGATTCTCGAAGAGATCATGCTTGACATTATGTATGAGATACCTTCGCGCAAAGACATTGAGCGCTGCCTTATTACGAAGGAATGCATCACGGAATCAAAGCCGCCGGAATTGACCCTGAGCATGAAGCCGAAAAAGAGATCACGCGGAACTTCAGAAGATATAGGCGCATAATTTCATAGCATCTTAGTCGGTGTCGGAGGAGACGACATATGTCAGACAGATTATCTGCAAGAATCCGATACACGGAGTGTCTCATAGAGAAACTATCATCTGGCGAAGAGATTTCGAAAGAAGATTTGTCTGCCGAGGTATTTGCTCTTCGGGAATGGATTGGTTTTTTCCAACACGAAAGGATTATCCATCTATTGGTCACATTCCTTTTCTCAATTCTGTCCATAGGCTCGTTTTTTGTTTTTGTTTTGTCTCTGTATTTGCCGACTCTTGTTATTTTTGCCGTATTTATGCTGCTGCTTGTCCCCTATATTTTCCACTACTACAAACTGGAAAATGGCGTGCAGAAGCTTTATGATTTATATGATCGTTTAGCCTTATCATCAGGAGGGAAAAATGGGTAAATATTCGATTTGCCTCGACATCGGAGGGACGAAGGTCCTCGGTGCGATTTTTAACGAAAATAGAGAGATTGTGTTTCGGCTTAAGAAGAAGACCAAGGCTAGAGAGGGCAGCAAGAACGTTGAAGATACGATTGTTTCTGTTGTAAACGAGCTTCTGATCGGATATGGGATTTCCCTTGATGAGGTAATTGCGATTGCTGCGGGAGCTCCCGGTGTCATTAATCAGGATACGGGAGTCGTATTGTTTGCGCCCAATTTACCGTGGAATAATTATGAGATAAAGAAGGTTCTTGAAGCTAGATTCGGCAAGCCGTTCTTCATTGGGAATGATGTAAATGTCGGAGTATATGGCGAATGGAAATATGGTGCAGCTCGAGGGCGCACGCAGGTTGTCGGTTTATTTATTGGAACAGGAATGGGTGGCGGACTGATTTTAGATGGGAACTTATATACGGGTAATGATTGTAAAGGCGCAGAATTCGGACATATGATCTTAAATCTCGAAGGTCCGATATGCAGTTGCGGACAGAGAGGCTGTTTGGAAGCATTTTCCAGCAAACTTGGCATGACCGACTATATAAGGCAGCAAGTGGCACGCGGGAGAAAAACGATGATGGAAACCGCTATCTCTGACGGTGTTTTCAAAAGCAAAGCGATGAAAGCCGCGTATGATGCTGGAGATGAAGTCATGATTGAAGCAATTGATCGAGCTTGTCTATATCTTGCCGTTGCAAGCGGAAATCTCGTCAATACGTTTAGCCCCCAAATGGTGGTATATGGTGGCGGTGTCATGGAAGCACTCGGGGATGTCTTCCTTGAGAAGATTGTCAGCTCCGTTGACGCATATTGCCTTCCATCTATACGAAGCACGGTTCAATTTGTTAAGGCTGAGCTTAACGATGATTCCATTCTCTATGGGGCACTTGCTCTCATCCAAAACAACGAAAAGAAGGTGTGATGTATGCTGACACATATTGTTATTTGGAAACTGAAAGATTCTGAGCAGACGGGAATGAGCAAACAGGCGGCATTTGAGGTGATCCATGATTTGCTAACCGCTTTACCCGCATATATTCCGCAGATTCAATCCATTCAAGTTGTTTTTAATCAGAATCCGGACGAAAAGAATTCTGACGTAGCACTCGTTTCAACATTTCTTTCGCTTTCAGATTTGGCGATCTATAGCAATCATCCTGAGCATGTTGCGGCGGGAAAAGTGATCGGAACGCTTGTGAATTCACGTACCGCGATTGATTATATGTAGTCCTTTTCTTCCTGTATCAATCGCCGCCTCGCGAGAACATTTTCAGCGGGGCGTTTTTGTAGGTTTTCGTTTCTCTTTTGTGTGCAATACAGATGAAAATCTTTTTTGACATAAATATGCTTCTTGTCAGGTTGACAGGGTTTCTTTGCTTACCTATTATTAGTAACGTGCGTATCTTTATTACTTTTCTAATTACCATACAGGAGGTGTATGTATGAAAGATCAGCTTCAAGAAATGGGAGAGAGAATTAAGGCTCTCAGAGAAATTGAAGAAATCAGTGTTGATGACATGGCAAACAAGTGCGAAGTCGACGTTACGGACTATCTGCTCTTTGAGGCAGGTCAGAAAGACTTCTCGTTCTCCTTTTTGTATAATGCCGCGAATATATTGGGTGTGGATGTACTTGATCTTATGAGCGGAGATTCGCCGAAGCTTTCTACGGCATGTGTTGTGAAAAAAAATGAAGGCTTTGAAGTGCAAAGACGATCTGCATATGATTATAAGCATCTGGCATTCACATTCCGTAATAAAATGGCGGAGCCCTTTATGGTTACGGTCGAGCCGAAGGAAGCATCGGAATTAGCACTTCATGCACATGCCGGACAAGAATTCAATTATGTTGTTGAAGGCGAAATGACGTTCTATATTGGCGAAATTTCGTATATCCTTGCCGAAGGTGACAGTATTTATTTTGATTCGGGTATTCCGCATGCAATGAAAGCAAATAACGAGAAGTCGTGCAAATTTTTGGCCGTTGTCATGAAGAAGGAGAATTAATATGCCTATATATGAACAATTCATCGGCAGACACAGAGATCAATTCGCAACTCTTGAGGATTTGCAAAAAAATTATAAGGTAACTTACAAAGACTCGTTTAATTTCGCCTATGACGTCTTAGATGTTCTTGCGGATCGGTCACCAGATAAGCTAGCCATGCTTTGGGTGTCAAATGAGGGAGCAGAGCGGAGATTTACTTTTGCGGACATGTCTCGCCTTTCCAATAAAGCTGCGAACTTCTTTACGTCGAAAGGGATCAAGAAAGGCGATCTGGTCATGCTCGTTTTGAAGAGGGGCTATGAATTTTGGTATTGTATGATGGGGCTTCACAAAATTGGCGCTATCGCCGTTCAGGCAACCCATCTGCTTATGGCAAAAGACTATATATACCGCCTGAATGCCGGAAAAATCAAGATGCTTGTCATGACAGGCGACGGTGATTGTACAGAGCATGTTGATGAAGCTCTTGATCAGTATGAGACGCTCCAAATTCGTGCGGTGACTCGCGGCAAAAAGGTCTCGGGCTGGGTTGATT
>JBPOHB010000173.1:0-8437 GCA_052036055.1 Bacillota bacterium
ATGCATAACTTTGATGTCCAACATCCCAAACAATTTGATCCTCATGAAAATCAAATTGCGTCATGAGCGCAATCGTTAATTCAACGACACCCAAATTGGAAGACAGATGTCCTCCATTTTGTGAGACGCGCAAAATAATCTCACTACGCAGTTCATCGGCAAGGATGCTGCGTTCATCAGCAGATAAATTATGTATATCATTTGGATCGTTTATTTTATCTAGCACACTACTCATGACCTGTATCCTTTAGCTTTCTCTTTCAAATAAATACTGATTCAGCCACAAAAGAAAAGATATGTCATAACCTTTCTTCTGAAGTTCATAGAGCGCAGAATTGGCACGACTATAGTGATCTCTCAACATGCTACGAGCTTGATCAAGCCCATAGCACGTCACATAGGTTGACTTATTCTCATCACGGTCTTTACCCACTGATTTCCCAAGCACCTCTTTTGATGACACAACATCTAGTATATCATCCTTAATTTGAAACGAAATACCCACTTCATCAGCTAATTGTTCCAGCAAAGAAATAATGACTTCTCTATTTTCGTTGCAAAACAGAAATGCGGGGACAACAATGGCGGCTTTAAGAAGGCAACCCGTCTTCTGCTGATGCAAAAGATACAGTTCATCCTGCGTAATTTTTCTGCCTTGCGACAAAATGTCCTTTGTCTGTCCGCCAATCATACCATTTCCGCCTGCCATATCAGCAAGATATAAGGCAGCTCTTGCATACGATGCATCTGAGTCAATGCAAGTAGAAAATAGTACTTCATAGGCTCGATTAAGCAGCAGGTCGCCTGCGAGAAGTGCAATGGGTTCTGTATATTTCTTGTGGCAGGTTGGGTTACCTCTTCGCGTGTCATCATTATCCATACAAGGCAAGTCGTCATGAATGAGCGAATATGTATGAATCATCTCAATCGCACATGCATATGGCATGACACGTTCTTGCGATCCTCCCAGAAGATCGGATATGCTAAGCATCAAGACCGGACGAATTCTCTTGCCGCCTGCAAGCAAGCTATATCTTGCAGCTTGCATAGTCAGATCAAGATTGTCGAAATTCGCCTCGAAAATAGCTGGCAGGCTATTTTCAACAGATTTTCGGTAGCAAGACAAAACGTCAGACATAGACTCTTCTGTATACATAAATACTCCTATCAACGGTTCATTCTTCGACAACAAAGGGCTCCTCACCTTTTTCGGTGATGATTCGTATCTTCTTCTCGATTTCTTCAAGCTTGTTACTGCACAATTTCGTAAGCTCAATCCCTCTTTGAAAAAGAACAATCGATTCTTCAAGGGTTCCATCCCCTGTATCAAGACGATTCACGATACCCTCTAATTCCTTCATTGCATCTTCATATGAAATGTTCTTAATTGGATTCATTTCCATTATTTGGGTCCCTCCTCAGACTGACTCATTGTTCGGCATTCGATCTCACCATCCTGAAGTCTTAACTTGATTTTTTGGTTTTCATATATACTATGTACCGTCGTAATCGGTTTGCCTGTATTTTGGTCAGTAGCAATGGCATAGCCTCGCGACAAAACCTTAAGCGGACTTAATGCATCGAGTCTTCCAGCAAAAAGCGCAACTTGATTTCTTTGCCACGAAAGCCTATGCGTCATCGAATCATTTAGTCGTATGTTGAGTCGATCTATTCGTTGCCATTCAGACTCGACTCGTAATCGCGGGTGCAAAAACGCGCGAGACGAAGATAATGCGAGCAAGTCATTCTTCTTCCTGGTAACAAAATGGAGCAAGGAGCGAGAAAGCTGCTTGCGAGAAGATAGAATATGATCAACGCACTGCGTTTTGATCGGCATGACTAGCTCAGCGGCTGCGGAAGGTGTTGGCGCACGAAGATCACTTGCAAAGTCGCATATCGTGTAATCCGTCTCATGTCCGACTGCAGAAATGACAGGAATATCCGCATGGTAAATTGCACGCGCAAGAGTCTCGTTATTAAAACACCACAAATCCTCTGCAGACCCGCCACCGCGAGCAATAATAATTACATCAACATTCTTCTTCTCACAAAACCATATGATTCCGTTTGTTATCTCAGATGCCGCAGACATTCCCTGAACGCTAGCAGGGTATATCAGCAGGTTAAAATTAGGAAATCTCCTTGATAACACGCGAATAATGTCCGATATAACAGCGCCCTTTGGTGAAGTCACAACCCCAATTCTTTTCGGAAGAAGAGGAATCATTTTCTTGTGATCGGCAGCAAATATACCTTCAGAAGTAAGTTTGCGTTTCAGCCGTTCGAAATCAGCATGAATATCTCCGATCCCCTCTTTTTCAATCTGATATACAACGAGTTGAAAACGTCCGTCTCTATCATACAGAGAGGCGCGAGCCGTAACGATCACCGATATGCCATTTTCGGGAAGAAAGGGGAAACTTTGCGCGTTTTTGCGAAAGGCAACACAACTAACCTGAGAATCCTGATCCTTAAGCGTGAAATAGAAATGACCAGAAGGATACAACTTCAGACCACTAATTTCTCCGAAGACGCGAACAGCTGACAACAGGGGGTCAGAAGCGAGCTTCTCGCCAACATATCTGTTCAGGTCACTTACGGAAAAAGCATCATTCATCCTTCTCTCCAGATTCTATCCGACCAAGAACTGCGTTTATATATGCTTTTGATTCTTCAGAACTATATTTTTTAGACAAAATGACTGCCTCGCTGATCGATACACTAACTGGCACATCTGGCCGAAATCGAATTTCATATACAGAGATTCTAAGAATGACTAAATCTACTTTGGGAAGCCGGTCAATTTTCCAGCCCTTCAGCAGCGGCGAAAACAACTCATCCAGTTCTTCGCTCCTTGTAGAAACCCCGGAAACAATTGCGTCAAAGTAAGGAACATCTTCTTCATCAAGAGGATATTGTTCCAAATAAATATCTCGTTGTGATGTCGGATCGGATTTGCGTATCTCCATCTGATATAACAATTTAAAAGCGGATTCTCTGGCATCTCTTCTGCTCATCTAAACCTCCCGGGCGGAATCAGCTTATCAAGGAAATTCTTAAGCTTCTCTTTATCAGAGAAAAGGCGAATTCCAATAATATAACCAAATAAAGTGACAAGAATAATAAATAGTGTGCGCACGAAGCCGAATAGCACCAAAAGCAATGCCAAAACAAAACCTACCGAACCGCCAATAAATCCGGCATTTCTATCCTTGAGCATATCCAAAAACTTCGAGATCAATAATTTCATATCGCTTATCTTTCAACCTTAGCAACAATAGGCTCAACACGGCTGACTTTGATAGAAACAGATTCTACAGAAATGCCCGTGTACCGCTCGATATCTTTTTTAATTCTGTCTTGCACTTTTGCCATCATTGCGGGTATTTCGACATTCGAATACAGTACAGCCGAAAGATATACTTTGATTGAATCATCTTTGGCAGATGATACAAATGCTTTTGCAGATTTAATCCCAACCTGAGCACTCTTTGCAGAATTGAGGGCAATACTCTCAATTGCATCTACACCAATATCAACCGAGCCAATTTCAGACTGCCTGATTCTTGTTTTACTCAGCCTGCCAGACATGATCACAAACGAGACTGACCAAATTGCCGATAACAAAACACAGAGCAGAACAGAAAAATACACCCATTTATACACAGGATCTGTTGCTATTTTTGAAAGCATAGTAAACAAGGTTCCAAAAACAGTATCATCAATTAGTGAATACAGAAAAATAACCGAGATTACTGCGAGCAAAAAGGAATACACAACAATAAAGCCTCGAATTACCTGATTCATGTAGCAACTTCCTCCCTTGATACAACCCCACATACGTGAACATCAACGGACTCAACAACGAGACCCGTGAACCTCTCAACATCTGCCTTGACCCGCTCTTGAATCGACCAAGCAACCTCTGGAATAATCATACCATAATATATGACCGGATAGACCGTTATAGAGACGAACCCGTCATCATTCTCATGGAACACAACTCGTACGCCTTTGCCTTCATGAACGACACCAACCGTCTCCTTCAGCGCAACACCAACGGACGGTAATAGTTTCATGACGCCTTGTATCTGCAGGGCGGCTTCAGCAGCATATTGTGCTACAAAACCCTGTGACATAGATCTCTCACCCTTAATGGATTCGGAAGAGTTAATCAAGTCTGCCATACAAGCGCATCCTTTCACCTAACAGAGTATGCAAACTCCGCAGATCATTCATATGCCATCACAAAGAAGAATTATGCGCGTTCAATATATTCGCCAGTACGCGTATCCACGCGTACAATCTCATTCTGGTTAACAAATAGTGGGACTTTCACCGTTGCACCCGTCTCAAGAACGGCAATCTTCGTGGCGTTATTCGTCGTATCCCCTCTAACGCCAGGTTCACATTCCGTTATCTCAAGTTCAACAATAATCGGAAGCTCCACACCGAATATACGGTTTTGGAACGAAAGAACTTTGCAAATCATTTCTTCTTTAAGAAACTTAATATTATCGCCAATATCGGCTGCAGCGATTGGGCGCTGTTCATATGAAGACTGATCCATGAAATAATATAAATCGCCATCCGCATAGATGAACTGCATATCATTTCTCTCAAGCTGCGCCTGCTCAAATTTCTCGTTCGGGTTGAAGCTTCTCTCCACAACGGCACCCGTCTTAACATTCTTATATTTTGTGCGAACAAATGCAGCGCCTTTTCCCGGCTTAACGTGTTGGAATTCAACCACCTGAAAAACGTTGCCGTCCATTTCAAAGGATATGCCGTTTCTGAAATCACCTGCGCTAATCATAAAAGTCTCCTCTCAAGATATGTACTTTCGCTCGAATCAATCGCCGAGCGCAAAAATTCATGCTCACATATTTTACTTTACGCATGCAATATCCGCAAGACTTATCTGGCAAATCTACCCGAATTGTCGAAATGCATCAATATTGCATGAAAAAACGAATGATTTTTTCCAGTGGGCGCTTCAATCGCACATAAAAAACCTCGCGCTTCGTAATAGGCTCAACAAGAATCGTGTATATTCCGGCTCTTCTTGCCGCAATCACATCCGTAAGAATCTGATCTCCAAAAAAAACTGCCTTATTTTTGGGAGCATTTAGCAAGGAAAGTGCCTTAATAATTCCAGATGGAGATGGTTTATTTGCGTAGGATAGACAGTCTATTGGTATTTTTGCAGCAAATTCAGCAGAACGAGTGGATTTGGCATTTGAAACAATGCAACAAGTGAAGCCGTTATCCTGAAGTGAACGGATGATTTCAAACGTATATGGTGTTGGCTCTGTAACATGATCTTCTGCTAGCGTATTATCTAAATCAAGTAGAGCATACTGATAACCCTTCTCTTTCAATTCACTATAGGGAACAACTCGCATATTTTCAAAAACTGCATCAGGTTTCAAATAGGATAACATCTTCATCATGATTCCATTTCCCTTTCATTTATACGTCAAAGAATACCACGCGACGATGAAAATAATCAATTCCTTTCATGCAAATGATGAAATCGTACGAATATCCTTGTGTATAAGACCTACTTACGATTATAATTGACGCCAT
Source organism: Bacillota bacterium (assembly GCA_052036055.1). Taxonomy (GTDB): domain Bacteria; phylum Bacillota; class Clostridia; order Saccharofermentanales; family Saccharofermentanaceae; genus Firm-13. Next base: position 5,590 of record JBPOHB010000173.1, read on the forward strand.
GACAACATATATTTATTAGGAGGTCGGGGTATCCCGTATTGCATATGAAAGTATCAAAATTTGGTGGTTCTTCACTCGCTGACGCAACGCAGATTCGCAAGGTCTGTGAAATACTATTGAGCGATTCCAATCGTAAGGTTCTCGTCGTATCTGCCCCGGGGAAACGATATAAAACCGATACGAAGGTCACTGATCTCTTGATTTCCTTGGCCCATGCCAAAATATCAGGTAAATCCGGACTAAAGGAATTGAATGCCGTTCTTGTCAGATATGAAGAAATTGCATCCGAGCTTTCCGTTATATCTGTAATGGATGATATACGCGATAATCTCACATCATTATCACAGGCAGATACAAATTCACCTGATAAATTTCTGGACGCACTTAAGGCGGCTGGTGAAGACAATTGCGCAAGGCTTGTTGCCGCATACCTCAATTCGATTCATCATCCCGCAATCTATTGTAACCCCAAGGAATGCGGACTCGTATTGACGTCTGATTTCGGGCGAGCACACATTCTCCCAGAATCATACCGCAATCTATCTTCACTTTCACAAGTTGAGGGAATCTGTGTATTCCCAGGCTTTTTTGGTTATTCACCTGAAGGCGATGTTGTAACCTTCTCGCGTGGAGGCTCAGATATCACTGGCTCCATTCTTGCCGCTGCTCTCCATGCCGAGGTATACGAGAATTGGACAGATGTTGATTCCGTATTTGCCGTTAATCCGGCGCTCATCAAGAATCCCTTTCCTGTACACGAGATAACCTATGATGAGATGCGTGAATTATCCTATGCAGGCTTTTCCGTCCTGCACGAGGAAGCCCTCTATCCGGTGTATCAAAAAGAGATTCCTGTACCTATTAAGAACACGAATAACCCTACATCAACTGGTACAAAAATTGTTATGAAACATCAGAACTATGATTCCCTTGTTACTGGAATCGCAGGAGAAAAAGGATTTTGCACCCTTAATATGAAAAAGTATCTGATGAATCGTGAAGTCGGCTTCGCGATGAACGTACTCAAAATAATTTCCGACGAAGGAATCTCCATTGAACATATGCCATCTGGTATTGATTCCATTTCCATTGTAATACGGTCATCGGAATTTACAGCTGAGAAGGAACGTCGTATTATTGAACGAATCTATTTAGAATTACAAGTTGACGAGATTACGGTCAAGCGCGATTTGTCTATCGTGATGATCGTAGGCGAGGCAATGGCAAAGACTGTAGGTACTACCGCTCGTGCTGCAAGTGCACTGAGTAAGGCCGGCATAAACCTTGAACTGCTTAACCAAGGCGCATCCGAAATATCCGTCATGTTTGGTGTTCGAGATGAGTATTGTAATTATGCAGTCCGCGAATTGTACAAAGAATTTTTTGTGAAGTGAACCATTTGCTCAGCCAAGAGTAAAAGACGCCCGTATTTCATATATGAAATGCGGGCGTCTCATTATCATGAATGAATCAAAAAGAATTATGCGCCTTCCGAAGTCGAATTCTTCGCTCTCTTTAGGTCATAGATTTTTCCAGAATATGTTGTCCTCATGAATTGATCATATTCCGACTGAGCAAGTTCGCGCATCTCGTTAATATGATTAAGATCTTCCTGTGCGAGTGTAAGCTCTTCTTTGACACGATCTCGTTTGAGAGAGATTTCTTCATACTCCCGAAGTGTCTCTTTGGTAAGGATTTGCGATCTCTCATCAGCCATTACAAGAACACGTTCGACAGCAATCTGAGCAGCATTTCTCGCTTCAATAAGAATAGATTCGCGGTCCTTTGCATCTGCTTGTAATCGACCTTTTTCTTCTTCAATTTCTTTTCTCGCAAATCCAAGTAAGCGTTCGCGAGCAGATAGATCAGCATTTAGTTTGTCGTACTCCCTGCGAAGTTCCAGGACTTTGTTTACGTCATCTGATAACGTCTCGGATTGCAAAGTAAGTTGCATCACTTCATTTGATACTTCTTCGCGTGCAATTTCAGCAGAGTGAATCATATCCAGTAATTCCTGTAGCTCTTGAGAAAGAGACACCGATTCTTTTTGTGCTGTCTCTCGAATCATACTCTGCTGCTGGTTCAGTTGGTCAATTTGATCCTGCGAGTCTTTCTTGCGTTTCATCAATTCTGCGGATATTCGGTTTAATTCCTCAACAGCATGAACACGAGCCTTCTCAGCCAGTTCTGCAGTCTCAATAGCGCTTTTTGCCTCTGATATATATGCGGAAAGCTCAGCCTGCGATTGTGTTCGTATTTTCTCTGTTTCAGCATGAATTAAATCAAGTGTATGATTGGCTTTCGCGATTTGTCTGTGAAGATCAGCGACTTCGTTAGTAAGCGAAGTAATCTCTGTGGAGGAGACGGTCTCGTCTTGGTTATGATGAGCAATCGAATCATCCACAAAACTTGTATGGCATGACGGACACGATGTGACATGATTCTCAACGATTGTGTTGCACACTGGACATTTCTTCATAAGTAGCCCCCTCACCTCTTCTCCACCTGTCTCCAAACACGCGATAGGAACAAAAGAGATAACATTCGCCAAACCAACTTGATATGATTATACCGCAAATAATTTTGAAAATATACAATGGAATGCGTAAATTTGATGTACTTTTTTGTGGAATTTGTTAACAAACTCATTAGATTATTGAAGCCGCCGAAATTTGCGGACATAATCAATGATTTATAGAATAAAATCCAAGAATAAATCCTGGATTTTATCACACACGACGAATAATTCTATTATGTAGTACAAGTTAGCTTGTATATTGATACTGGTGTCATTTACGGCACAGGCGTGACCGACGGCACTGGCGTAACTGCTGACGGCACCGGTGTC
>JBPOHB010000181.1:0-1860 GCA_052036055.1 Bacillota bacterium
ATATGTCCCATGATTTTCCGATAGAGCCTATGCTGTGCATAGGAAAGTACAGGATTTTCTCCTGATACCTGCAATTTGGTGAAGTAAAGCAATATGTTTGACCCGAGCATAATCAAAGTCATAGCCATGCTGATGATGGGCATGGAAAAGACAACTGCATAGGATTTTTTTGACCATGCATCCGCGACGCCTGAAGCATTCCAGTGAGAGATGATTGTATCTGGTAATTGCGGATAATATGCATACGAAATGACCATGGCAAAAATCGGAAGGATGACAGAAATGATGTACCAAAGCCAGGGGATGCCCTTAAGTTGGCTTCTCCCTTGTGCCGTTTGTGTGAGCGATGCCGAAATATATGCGACTTCCCAGTTCTTGAGTCGCTTAAGCTTCTTCGTTTTTTGGTACATCGGAATATAACACAGGAACTGCATGAGAAGTAACGCGAGCACCTGATATAGACACAGAAGAATGGAAGATTGCGGAATGAAGTAAAATAGAATCCACCCGCCGATCATGTTGCCTGCAAGAATAGCGATTAGTTCAATCCGATACCTCTTAATCATGCGGATGACATCAGGATCATCAGCAGTCTTCTCGGGAACTCGCACGCCAAAGAGTAGGCCTCTCTGTAAAATGGAAGGAATGAATATCAGGAATATGCCTGTAATCAAAGTGATACTTTCCGATATCAGGAATACAAAAATGTACGTAATATGTGCATGACTCATATTGTGTTCTCTCTTTCCTTGTTGGATACGACCTGATCATACGCCTGCGAAGCATATCGGATAAATTCTTCTTCTGAAATGCCGTGTATGGCGGCTTGTGCTGACAGTATTTCAAATTTCTCCTGAAGCGCAGGAATAAGCTTCTGTTTATCCGGTTTTCTTAGCTCTATTGATGCTCCCGCGCGGGTATTCATCTTCACATATCCTTCTTCTCGAAGAAGCGCATATGTTTTGTTCACCGTATGAATGTTCACCCCAATATCTTCAGACAGCCGACGGACAGATGGGAGACCTTCCCCAGGTTGAAGCGACCCATTACTAATTTTCCGAACAATTTGCTCGTAGATCTGCATGTAGATCGGTTTCTCGCTTGCAAAATCGACTAGAATTAGCATATCCCTACCTCTCTTCTTTTGGCTGTTATATTTGCAGTATAACAGCAATCGTTCGTCTGTCAATACGCCTCACTATAAATCGCGACAGCAATATGATTCTTACGACGATGATATAAATGGAACACAGCATTCTTCTCGATGAAATTGCGCCTTCTTCGTCTGAAATTTTTCACTATTCAACTATGGCAGTCAGCAAAGTGATAAAATAATGTCATAGATTCACAAGGAGGCGCGATATGAAGATTCATACATTTTGTATCGAAGATGGGAGCAATTTCAAGTTGTCCGAAGCAAAATGCGACGACACTCTGGGCTTCTCGGAAAGTGATCGTCCGAAGCTAGAAGAAGAGATGAGAGAGAATATAGCAAAAATTTCTGATTTACAGGATAAGCTATATGCCGAAAATAAAAATGCCGTCCTTCTGGTCATTCAAGCCATGGATGCCGCAGGCAAAGACGGCACAATCAAGCATGTCACAAGTGGACTCAATCCCCAAGGATGCCACGTTGTCTGTTTTAAGGGACCATCCACATCCGAACTTGACCATGATTATCTATGGCGAATTGCAAAAGAAACCCCTTCTCGTGGAACAATTGGAATCTTTAACCGTTCGCACTATGAAGAGGTTCTTGTAGCGAAGGTGCATAATCTTCCCCCAAAGCAACAATTGCCCGAAGCAGTCATAACGAAGAATATTTGGAAAGATAGATACAGGCAAATCCGAAATTTCGAG
>JBPOHB010000030.1:0-2055 GCA_052036055.1 Bacillota bacterium
GTGAAAGAATATTTGACGGATTATTTCATCGTAAGAACGGCATGGGTTTTCGGAGTAAACGGGAATAATTTCGTCAAGACGATGCTTCGCCTAGGGAAGGAGAAACCGTCGCTTACAGTGGTATGTGATCAGTTTGGTTCGCCGACGTACTGCCCTGACCTTGCGTTTCTTCTTTGTGACATGGTCGTAACGAACCGTTTCGGGACCTATCACGCGACGAACGAAGGCTTCATATCATGGGCCGAATTCGCGACGGAAATCATGCGGCAAGCGGGACTTGCGACGAAGATTATTCCTGTTTCAAGTGAAGAATATGCCTCTAAGGCCGTGCGCCCGAAGAATTCTAGACTATCGAAGAGCAGTCTTGATGCAGCGGGTTTTACAAGACTTCCGTCGTGGCAAGATGCACTCGCCCGATATATTGATGAGTTGCAGTGAGCGGAAACGAGGTGTCATTTCTGGAAGATGCGTCTCCAAGCATGAGAATCGGAGTGGTTCTTGTAGTCTACAACAAGCGGTATGATCAGTCTCCCTCATTGCTGTACCTTGCTAAATTTAAGTTTCTCCGAGTTGTGCTCGCGGATAACAGCACAAGAGATTCAATTCGCGAGGAGAATGCCGAGTATTGCAAGAGGCTAGGATATGATTACTGCCCAATGATGCAAAACGTCGGACTTCCGAGAGCATACAATCGCGCGATTGCCATGCTTGAAAAGGTGACGGATTATGTGATGATTCTTGATGATGACACCATCATATCGGGGGATTGCTTTGAACCGCTAAGAAAGGCCATCGCCGAGAACCCGGATACGGACATTTTTGTTCCCTATGTGATGGATCGGAACTTGTTGTTATCACCTTGCCTTAGAAAAGGATGTTTCTTTTTTAAGTTGTCACATAGGCCAACCGGTTTTACTTCGAAGATGTCAGCGATCAATAGCGGAATGGTGCTTCGTACGAAGTTGGTTACGAAGAAATTGCCTTTTAACGAACACCTCTTTCTTGACTGTGTGGACCATCTGTTTATCATCGAGCAAATTATTGACAAACGAAAGATTTCCCTGTACCATTTTGTATTTGTGCAAGCCTTCTTCGATGCAAGAGATGCGAGGGAAGAATCGGACAAAGTCCGATCATTAGAGCGTTTCCGTATCTTTGTCTCGGATTTTCGCTATTTCTGCGATACGTGTGGGACAAGGAAAATTCCTTGTGAAGCGTATATTTTCTTTCGTGCAGTCAAATTGTCTGTAAAATATAGAGATACAAGCTTTTTAAGCGCGCGCAAGCATATAGAAAAGGAGAAATGAGCGAAGGTATGATAACCAAAATTAAGATCTTTCTGGATTTTCTTACTTCCATGTGGTCATCAAGAAAGATGATTGGTTCTATGGTGATTAACGATTTCAAGGTTAAATATGCCTCTTCGGCACTCGGTATCGTATGGGCATTCATACAGCCTACAGTCCAGATCCTGGTACTTGTTTACGTTTTCACGTATTTTATTGGCAGCGGAGCAACAGATGTGATTCCCAGATCCCTTTTTTTGGTGTGTGGTATTGTGCCCTGGAATTTCTTTGCAGATGCACTCAATAACGGAACAAATAGCTTAGCGGAGTATAGTTATCTGGTGAAGAAGGTCGTGTTTCGAACCTCCATTCTTCCTGTTGTGAAGACATTATCTTCGATGATCATTCACGCGGTTTTTGTCGTGATTGCATTCATTGTCGCCCTCTATTTTGGCTATTATCCGACGCTTTACACGCTGCAGCTCCTGTATTATATTCCTTGCCTGTTGCTGTTTGTTATTGGGCTCAACTGGCTTTCCTCGGCATTTGCGGCCTTCTTCAAAGACATTTCTCAACTGATTAACGTCATATTGCAGATATTTGTATGGTTAACGCCAATCCTATATGATTCAAGTATGCTTGAAGGGAAGGCGCTTCATATCGGCTCGCATGCAATCAGTTTAGCTCGGATATTCAAGCTAAATCCGATGTACTATATTGTTGATGGATACCGTGATTCGTTTTATGGGAAAGTATGGTTCTGGGAAAA
>JBPOHB010000166.1:0-1747 GCA_052036055.1 Bacillota bacterium
TCGAGGAGTCTGGAATGTAAATAGAATACATCGCCTGGGTATGCCTCGCGCCCCGGCGGTCTGCGAAGAAGAAGGGATATCGCGCGGTATGCTTGCGCATGTTTCGTGAGATCATCATAGATAATAAGTACGTCCGAATTGTTCTCGTACATGAAGCCTTCGGCGATAGCGCACCCGGAGTAGGGCGCAATATACTGAACAGATGCAGGTGCACTTGCGCTTGCGGCGACAATAACCGTATAACTGAGTGCGTTATATTTTTCCAGCGTGTTCGTTATCTGAACGATTGTTGACATTTTTTGGCCAATGGCCACATAGACACAGAGGACATTTTTACCCCTCTGATTGATAATCGTATCTATAGCAATAGCTGTCTTTCCTGTCTGCCTATCGCCAATGATCAGCTCACGTTGCCCGCGACCTATAGGTGTCATTGCATCAATTGCCGTAATTCCCGTTTGCAAAGGTGTGTTAACGGGTGAACGATCGATGATTCCCGGTGCCGGCGACTCAATCGGTCTGTAAGATGACTCTCGAATGGCGCCTTTTCCATCAATTGGATTTCCAAGTGGGTCCACTACACGACCAAGAAGATTGGGACCAACGGGGACACTGACTGTCTTCCCTGTCCGCTTGCACATCATCCCCTCAACCACCTCGGAACCAACGCCAAGAAGAACGACGCCAACTCGATCCTTTTCAAGATTTAGCGCAATTCCGTATGTAGTCGGCGTGAACATGATCATCTCATTGCTTAAGCAATGCGCGATTCCTTTCACAACGGCTACCCCGTCACTAACGCTCTCGACCTGACCAATTTCCTCGACAGTCGCACTGTCCGAAAAGGTGTTGGCCATTTGCTCACGCATTCGATCAACCAGCCTTTTGGCGGTATCTGACTCAGGAGAAATCACGGCAGACATTCCCTCTCCTTCCCAAAGGAGATCCTGTCCTTGAAGAGCCATTGGCTGCTCGTCAAATTCCTGAAGAGCCAAATCAATTGATTTCCTGATTAACTCAGCTTCTGATTCTGTCGGTTCCTTATCATCTGAACTCTTGGCAAGCGATCGCGATGTCTTCAGCTGCTTTCCGATTCTTGCAAGCTGACCTTTCACGCTGTAGTCATATCGATATCCGGCAGCATAGATTATGAAACCGCCGATGAGTTCTTTATCAATTTCATGTACAACGGAATAATCCGAAATATTATAATGCCCTGAGAACTTCTGAGCAATCAACTCGATTTTGTCTTCAGACATCTCTGATGCACTTACGATTCGTATAATACGAAAGGATCTACCATCACTCAATCTTCTTCACCTCTGCTTTAAGTGTTTCGTCAATTATTCTGTCCCTAAGATCGTTCTGATGCGCATCATTGATAAGGCTTCCGACAACTTTTGATGCAATAGATATCGCTAAGTCAGCAACTTCATCTCTCATCTGATCAAGCATGGCATTATGCATACGTCGAGCGTCCTCTGTCGCACGTGAGATAATCTCACTTGCTTCCGCTTGCGCGGCATCGACAATCGTTCTTCCCTGTGTTTCCGCATGGGTCCTCGCGTCAGCAAGAATTTCTGCTGCATTTCCCTTTGCCTCTTCGATGCGGCTATTTGCAGTCGCGAGCAATGCCTGCGCATCGGCTGTTTTCTTGGCAGAATCATCCAATTCGGAAATAACCGCCGTGCGGCGTTTGTCCAGAAGCCGTATGATGGGTTTGAAAACTAGATGCTTAAGGACGATA
>JBPOHB010000232.1:0-5319 GCA_052036055.1 Bacillota bacterium
AAAATCAATAACCACAGGTACCGTTATTTTCCGAACAAGGTCGGACAAGAATATGAATGACCCCTTAAGTACGCCGACCATCACGATTTCTTGACCCGCATAGTCATCCGAAATACGTCTGGCAAGATCATCAACGACCTTAGCAATTTCTGCTCTCGGAATCAGAACATCCTTAACATAATGTGACATCCAGTATGCCCTCCAATAATTATTCTCGTAACCATTCCACTCGCAAAATTCTCCTTCCGGAAGCAAAAAAAGCCTCCGAATCTTCCACATTTGCCTCCATGAAAAATCGCTTAGCAGAAATGTCGTTTACAAACCCGATCGCATGCCCCACACCTGGAATCCAAAGAACTTCGGACCCTTTGGCAACAATCAGAAGTCTGTCCCGCACACTTCTGGATATCTTCCTGTCAGTCAAGTATCGCCTGAGTAGTTTGTGCCCAGACGAACCTGCCTGAGAAAACAAATCCCCTGACCGGCGAGTGCGCATGTGAGCACCCAGAAGCTGCTCTTCGGCGCAATACCATGTCCGATTATTATAAACTAACTGATCCGGATTCTCAACGGAAAGAATGCTTACGCGACAACCGTTTTTCGAAAATTGGATGCCCTGCCTTACCCCTACGCTTCTGTCCAACAGCTCCATGTCGCATTCTTCCGTTTCCTGACACTGAAGATACTCGTCCTGCATAGGGAAAAAACGTCCATCTTTATTTTCTTCCTCTGACACATCCGCATAGAAAAGAACGCCACCTTCAAACCCCGCAAATCGATGATGAGGGAGACTGATTCGGCCAGAAGAATGTCCCCTCTGCGCCAAAGATACGATCTCCTCAACCTGAGATGCTGTTATGTCTTTGCCATCTCCAAACCTTTGGACAAAAAGCGCGCGAATCATTCTCGTTGCGATTGCTTTGGGCTCAAAAACGAAGCTCGTTACTGGAAGAACAGGTGTTCCATCTTCTGTGTAGGTCAATCTCTCATGCATCAATTTCGCGATTTCTCCTGCAAAATACTCTTTGTCCGCTTTCATCAGATCGGAAGTACGTGCAAGCATGGGGACAGGATCTTTCCCCGTCGCCTGTGAGATGACAGGGAGAACTTGGTTGCGGATACGGTTACGCAGATAATCATTTTCCGAATTTGTCGAATCTGAAACAAAAGGAATGTTGTTTTCTTCCACGTACCGCAAAATAGCGTCTTTTGTTGCGAAGAGCAACGGGCGAATGAGATTTCCGTTGCGCGGATAGATTCCACACAATCCATCTGTGCCCGCTCCCCGAAAAAGATTGAGTAAGATCGTTTCGGCCTGATCATCCATATGGTGAGCAACCGCGATAAATACGTCTTCACGGGCCGCCTTCATTCTGGCTGCCGTCTCATAAAAAAAGTTATATCGAACCAACCGTCCGGCCTCTTCTAATCCGATTTTTCTGGTAGAAGCTTCTTGTGACACATCCGCATGGCAGACATAGAGAGGAATATCCCTTTCCTCACAATATGCCTTAACTACATTCTCGTCATTGCATGCAGATTCTCGCAGTCCATGATGTACATGCGCCACAGAAACAGCAGGAAAAACCTGCCGTTCATCGCACGCGTTTTTCATCTTATAAAGCAAATCCAATAGACACATCGAATCCGCGCCGCCAGATACACCAACCAGAATTTCCTCGCACGAAAGCAGGTTATTTCTAAGGCAGTATTCCTTGCAATCACGCACAATAGACATTAGAGGTCACCATTCTCAACAGGAATAGCAAAATCTGGAATATCCTGATAATCTGCCGGAAGCGAATTGTGAACCAAATCTCGCGGAACCTGTGATTCATCAGGGGATGCAGGTAAATCAGGCTCGAAAAACAGTGTCTTCCTTGCCTGCCATTTCATCATAACCGTCTTTGTAGCGCCCTGACGATTCTTCGCCAGAATGATCTCAGCATCTTCAATTTCCGGCTTTTCTGCCGACGTATCATAATACTTGTCTCTATAAATGAAAATAACCATATCAGCATCTTGCTCAATTGCTCCGGAATCACGAAGATCAGCAAGAAGCGGCCTACGGTCTTCGCGATATTCTGCTCCTCGAGAAAGCTGCGATAGTGCGATAACAGGAACTTCCAATTCCTTTGCCATGATCTTAAGTGCACGTGAAATTTCTGAGATCTCCTGCTGACGATTTCCGCTACTGCGCGATCCAGCAGAACTCATAAGCTGCATATAATCAATGATGATCAGTCCAAGCTTGCCTTCGTTCTTCAGCTGTCGACACTTCGCCATCATCTCTATCGTATTGATTCCTGAGCGGTCATCAATATAGAACGGAGCCGGTGACAGAACCGCAAGGGCACTGCTGATCTGATTCCAATCATTTTCTTTGATATCTGCATTCTGAAGAGCATAGGTGCTCACAGAAGATCGCGAGGCGAGAATACGATTTCCGATTTCGGTTTTAGACATTTCTAAGCTAAAAAAAGCAACGTGTGTACCAAACATAATGGAGGCATTCGTGGCTAAATTGATGACAAATGCGGATTTACCCATTGCAGGACGCGCCGCAACAATGATAAGTGACCCAGGTCTAAATCCGCCCGTTGCCTTGTCGAGCATAGGAAATCCGGTATGAATGGCAGTCCGTTCCTTCTTTCCACGGCTTATATCGGATATCTCCTGAAGAGTACGTTTCAGAATTTCATGAATCGTCTCAAATCCTGAACCCGCAGGATTCTCGCGCATATCTGATAATCGCTTAATGGCAATATCTACCAGATTATTCGCCTCTTGTTCTCCGTCATAGGAGAGCTTAATGACATCATCAAGTGAATCAATGATCCTGCGAAGCATTGCCTTCTGTCTTACGATGGATGCATATTCCGCAGCATTTGTTCGAATAATTGGAAGGTCTGACAGCTGGCTGAGATATGTCGTCCCGCCGACTTCCTCCAATTCGCCACGTTTCGAGAGCAAATCAGATACTGTGATAATATCCACAGGGGAACGAAGCGTCATAAGCTCCAGAATCGCTGCAAAGATAACCCTGTGATCCGGACGATAGAAATCATTTTGCGACAAAATCGCAGTAACCACGGATAGAGCCGTCTCGCTGTCAAGACATGTACACAAGACAGCTTGCTCTGCCTGGGTGTTTTGCGGAGGTACTCTGCCTGTAAGGTTATTCGAAATTGCCTTTGCCATGATTATCCTCCACGATGCCTTTCGTTATGAGACAGCCTTAACCTGAATACGAACGGAAACAAGAACCTCTGCATGAAGTTTGATTGCAATCTCATATACGCCGATTGCCTTAATCGGGTTTTTAACTACGATATGCTTCTTATCAACTTTGAAACCCTTCTTGTCAAGCGCATCCGCAATGTCCTGCGCAGTGACAGCTCCATACAACCTGCCGCCATCACCGGACTTCATCTCAAGGTCTATTGTCTGTCCGTTAAGCTTGACTCCATCCTCTTTCGCCAAAGCTAAATCTCTGCGAGCCTTTTCTGCCTGAGCGCCTTTTTTCAGCTTGATCGAATTCAAGTTGGCCGGTGTCGCTTCAAGTGCAAGATTCTTCTTAAACAAGAAATTTCTGGCGTATCCGTCATTCACTTCAACGATATCGTCCGCTTTCCCAAGTGTCTTCACATCGGCAAGTAAAATTACCTTCATATTGTATTTCGATGCACGAAAAGGGTCATGCACCATCCTCCTTTGAAGAATCTCCATCTGATAAAAATCGGGCACCCCTGACAAAAAATGTCAAAGGATGCCCAATAATTATAATCGTTGTATCCTGTTATCGCAATGCAAACCCTCGTTTTGATAAACTGAATTGCAAAGAACTAACGAATACTTAGTCAACTGCAAAAGGCAGAAGCGCAATATGTCTTGCTCTCTTGATTGCAATTGTAAGCTCTCTCTGGTGTTTTGCACAGTTTCCTGTCATGCGCTTAGGCAAAATCTTGCCACGCTCAGAAATAAACTTACGAAGCTTTGCAACATCTTTGTAGTCAATGATCTCAACTTTATCTGCACAAAAAGCGCAAACCTTGCGGCGTGTGCGTCTCATTCTCATTCCGCCGCGTCCGCCTTCGCGATCGCCAAAGTCGCGACCACCCGATCTCGGGCCTCTATTTTCAGCCATTATCATAGTCTCCTTTCAAAATAATCCGGTTTCTTCTCGAAACCACTGTCACGCATAAGCGCGATAATTAAAGATCAAACGGGAGTGTAGTATCATCATCCATTGCCGGATAGAACCCGCTGTCCACAGATGGCGCTGGTGGTGGTGTCATCGCCGCAGCGTGCTGCGCGCCTTCGCCTACCGAACCCGAAGCTCCGCTCTGTTTAGAATCCATAAATTCGATCTCGTCAACGACTACTTCCGTAACATAAACTTTCTTGCCTTCGTTATTATCGTATGATCTTGATTGAAGATTTCCGACAATACCGATTTTTGATCCCTTTTGGAAATAACGTCCAAGTAAATCTGCTTGCTGACGCCATGCGACGCAGGTCAGAAAATCGGATTGACGCTCACCCGTCGCTGTCTTGAATTTTCTGTCAACAGCTACAGTGAACGTGCAAAACGAGACTTGGCTCTGTGTGGTCTTAACCTCAGGATCTTTGGTAAGTCTGCCAATAAGAATGACCTTGTTCATACATACACTTCCTTTTCGTAATTACGCATCAATGCGGACAACGAGAAATCGCAATATGCCTTCTGTAATCTTCAGCACACGCTCGATTTCTTTGGGGAAATCTGGGCCTGACGTGAAGTTGAACTGAAGGTAAAAACCATCCTTCTGATCTTTGATCTCATAAGCCATACGTCTGACACCAACTGTCTCCACACCAATAATGGTAGCACCGGATTCAATCTTGGTCTTGATTAGCTCTGTAGTCGAAGCGATTGCCTCTTCTCCGAGAGCCGGGCTCAAAATAACGACGAGTTCATACTTGTTTGCCATCTAAAATTCACCTCCTCCTGGACTAAACGGCTCTCACATTCACATGAGAGCGAGGACTATTTTCAAGAAACGCCGCATCCTTCGCAGCAGGTGAAATGATAGCATACCGACGTATTATACGTCAAGCAGAAACCCGATTTCAGCTCATTATTCTAGATGAAACTGGCTTTTCTGATCAAAAGGATGAGAATTCATCGGACATTTTGCCAAATTTCTTTGTCTCAGGCATGTCATGCGCCGTTTGTTTCCTCTTCGTAAATTTATCATAACCCTGACGAATAGAAAGTTCTATATGATATATACACGAACAAACATTTTTTTGCAAATATTTGCAAGAATAGTCGTC
>JBPOHB010000137.1:0-8977 GCA_052036055.1 Bacillota bacterium
CTCGTGCTTTTTCGGATGCATTACAATTGGCAGAATCCTTGTTGTAATCATCGTTAATCGCGTAGGTACTAGCCGCGTAATCCATATCGGGCAAATCACAAGTTTCATTGGATTCATTTTTCTACTTATGCCCTTTGCGACATCTGTTTTCTGCCCAGTTGGCATCTCGCTTATCGGTTTAGGTTTTGCCCCTATGTATCCTTGTATGATGCAGGATTCGCCGAAGCATTTCGGAAAGGATTTCTCTCAAAGCGCAATTGGTTATCAGATGGGCATGGCAAACGTTGGTGCAACATTTCTGCCACTGTTCATTGGAGCCGTTGCCGGTGCCACAACGCTGTGGGTCATCCCGGTTATCACGATGATCTTCTTTTTTGGAACCGTAATTGCCTTTCGATTTGTTGACCGCCTGCCAAATCTTTTGGAAGATAAGTGATTTCGCTTCAGAGACAATGAAAGGACGTATCTTTGTACGAAAGATACGTCCTTTCATTTCTAGGGTAAAGAAGGCAAATTCGAAGATGACATATTCATTAGGCTTTGCTGCTTTTCGCGAAGTGACCTTTGATTTTCGACACAGAGAAGGGATTCGAACCACCTCTTCTGGATATTACGTCAAATGCAACAGCAACAATGAAGATAATTCCTTTGGCAATGTACTGGAAAGCGATGTCAACACCTTGCAGATTGAATCCGCTTGTTAGCGATGTGATTACAAGTGCGCCGATAATCGTATTCGTTACTTTACCGACACCGCCGCTGACTGCAACACCCCCAATATATGCCGAAGCAATTGCGTCAAGCTCAAATCCGACACCGGCGCTTGGCGCAGCCGATCCGATTCTTGATGTATATAGGACGCCTGCGACAGCGGCAAGTGTGCTCATGGAGACAAAACACATAAGGGTAATCTTCTTAACATTGACACCAGATAATTCGGTCGCTTCCGGATTACCGCCGATACCATAGATATACCTTCCCAGTGATGTCTTGTTCAGCATTAAGTTGTAAACTAAGAGTATGAGGGCAACAATGACTGCCGCCCAGGGTAGACCGTTAAAGGACGCCAGAAGTAGAATAATGGCGACAACAACGGCTGAAGAAATCACGAGACCCAGTACAAATAGAGGCGTCGACACAACGGTAAAGTTGTATTTTTTCTTGTTTGCCCGCGCCTTGATCTGTGAAAAAATGAGTAAAGCAATCGTGATAACACCGATGAGCAACGTTAAGAAATGGTAGTCAATTACTTTCCCGATAGACGAGATGTCCGGAATATAACCTCCGGCCAAGCTCTTATATTTATCGCTAGCAACGATGATTGTTCCGTCTTTCTGAAGAGAGAGATTGAGAAGTCCACGGAAAATGAACATGCCGGCTAACGTTGTAACAAATGCAGGCACTTTCAAATACGCAACAAGAAATCCCTGGTATAGTCCGACAATAACGCCAACACCCACAGCAGCAAGAATGGCCAGCCACCACGGCGTACCATAGTGCTTCATCAGAAGTGCTGATATCGCACCAGTAAATGCTGCAACAAATCCGACAGATAGATCAATATGCCGAATAATCAGAATAAGTGTCATTCCGATGGCAAGCACAGCAACATAGCCAGTTTGATTGATCAGGTTTGAAATATTACTGGCAGAGAGGAACACGCCTCCGGATTGGATATTGAATACGATGAATATCAGAATGAGTGCAATATACATAGCGTAATCTCTGACATTTGAGACAAGGAGAGAACCTGCCTCTTTTGGCAGATGAATGAATTCCTGACCCAGCGAGTTCTTCTTGATTGCTGTGTCTTGAGAAACGGACTTATTGTTCTTGCTCATAGGACATCCCCCTTCGATTGAATTGCGAGTGCCATAACGGCTTCTTCTGTGGCATCTTTCCCGGATAATTCTCCGGCTATCCTGCCTTCTGACATAACATACAGACGATCACTCATTCCAAGTATTTCTGGTAATTCAGAGGAAATCATGATGATGCTCATTCCAGACTCCACTAATTTGTTCATAAGCGTATAGATTTCGAATTTCGCGCCTACATCGATTCCTCTTGTTGGCTCGTCCAGAATCAGAACCTTAGGGCCGACATACATCCATTTTGCCAATTGGACCTTCTGCTGATTTCCACCGCTCAGATTGCCAACTTTTTGTTCAACCGAGGGCGCCTTGATATTAATATTGTCTTTGTACTCCATTGCGACAACAATTTCTTCGTTATCGTTAATCATTCCACGCCTCGACAGATTTTTCAGATTTGCAATGGATATGTTGTACTTGATATCCTGTATCAGAACCAGTCCGTTACCTTTTCGATCTTCCGTAACATACCCAATGCCATTACGAATGGCATTGCTCGGATTGCGAAGGGAAACCGTCTTCCCACTAAGCCGAAGCTGTCCACTTCTGATTTTATATCGCGGTACATTTCCGAAAATGCTCAGAGCTAATTCCGTACGACCCGCACCCATAAGTCCTTGCAGACCTACGATTTCTCCTTCTCGGACATTCATGCAAATATTCTCCAGAATCGTGCGGCCTTTTGCCGGATCATCAACAGTCCAATTCTCTATTTGAAAACACACATCTCCGATATCGATTTTTTCTCTTCTCGGAAAAATATTATCAATTTCTCTTCCGACCATATTCCGAATGATTTCTTTTTCGGAAACAACCTGCGCATTGGCGTCAATGGAACAGATTGTTCCTCCGTCGCGCAAAACGGTGATTGTATCTGCAATGGCGATGATCTCCTTTAGCTTGTGCGAGATCATTATGCAAGTAACACCCGTCTTTTTGAGTTCGGTGAGAAGCAACAGCAAATTCTGGCTGTCATCTTCATTGAGTGCCGCCGTTGGTTCATCAAGAATAAGTAGCGAAACATTTTTGCTAAGTGCTTTAGCTATTTCGACAAGCTGCTGATTTCCTACGCCAAGCTCTTTGACTTTGGTCGATAGCGGAATCTTGAGCCGTACTTTCTTAAGTACTTTCTCAGCCTCTATGATCGTCTCATTCCAATTGATAAAACCGGAATGCTTGCGTTCATGGCCAAAATATACGTTCTCATAAATGGACAATTCCGGGATCAAGGCAAGTTCTTGATAGATTATGCCGATTCCGACCTTTTCACTATCTGCAATGTGCCGGAAAGTCTGTACCTCCCCATTGAAGATGATATCGCCCTCGTATGTGCCGTGAGGATATACACCTGACAAGACCTTCATGAGCGTAGACTTCCCTGCGCCGTTTTCTCCAACCAGGCAATGGATTTCTCCGCGTTTCACTTTAAAATTAACATTATTCAGCGCCTTCACCCCAGGAAATTCTTTGGTGATTTGCTGCATTTCCAAAATAAAGTCATCCATGTCTTTCTCCTCCCCAGAGAAAGGACCGGCTTAAGAAGAGTATTCTCTCGCCGGCCCTCGCCACTTAAGTCTCTAGTCAGACAATCAAAGTCCTGTGAAATCGGATGCTTCATAGTATCCGGAATCAATAAGTGCGCTCTGAACATTGTCTTTTGTAACAACAACAACAGGTGTTTGCTTGGAAGGAACATCTATATTGCCATTATTATATGTTGAATCTGTCTCAGGTGTCTTGTCGTTGAGAATTGCCGTTGCCATTGCAACTGCATCAGCAGCAAGAGTACGTGTATCCTTGAAAATGGTCATGCTCTGAAGTCCATCGATTACATACTGTATGGAAGCTTTCTCAGCGTCCTGTCCAGTAATGAAGTATGATGTGACATCAGGATCAGCAGCAAATGTATCAGCGATAGAACGTGCTGTTCCGTCGTTCGGAGCAAGGATAAATACATCGCCCTTATCTGCAGCCGTCGCAGCAGAAAGATTTGCTTCTGCCTTTGTCTTAGCAACAGCCATATCCCAGTCTGTTGTGATTTGTCCGATAATTGTTGCAATTTGTTCGTGTGAAAGGTCAAGTGTATCGGAAACGGCAACGGCTTCGTCGGAATTCTTAATTACGAACGTTCCATCTGCAATTTTGGGTTGAAGAACTTCCCATGCGCCCTGGAAGAATAAGAAAGCATTATTGTCTGTTGCTGCACCAGCATACAGATAAAGTGGATTGCCTGTCCCAGTAGCATTATCAACAAGGAAATTTCCCATTTCTTTGCCGACTGTTACACTGTCAAAAGTTACATAATAATCAACTGCTTCTGTTCCCGTAATCAAACGGTCATATGCGATAACTTTGACGCCAGCATCTTGTGCTGCCTCAACTGTAGCAGATGCTGCTGTTGCATCATGAGCACAGATGATAAGCACTTTTATGCCTTTTGCAATCAATGTCTCAACATTGCTCTTCTCTGTTGCTGAGCTTCCCTGGCTGAACATAACTTCATAGGTAAAACCAGCAGATTTGAGCGTTTCTTCGAACTTCGCCTGATCTTGCAACCAACGAGGCTCATCCTTTGTTGGTAGAACAACACCTACGTCGATTGTGCTGCTTTTCTTACAGCCAACCATAAGTGTTGCAATCATAGCAATTGCCATCAAGATACATAAGATTTTTCTTTTCATGTTCATTTTCCTCCTCATTTCTTGTGGGTATGTTTCGGTAAGGAAAATGTAACACAATGTGAATAGCACTTTTTTAAAACATGCCGCATTTTTTAGGGAAGTTGCTCATTATCGTTTTGTAATCTGGACTTTATTGCGATAAAAAAATGCGGGTCAATCATTTGCACCGTATTTTAATACTATATCAGAGAAAGCACTTCTATTTTCCTTCTGTATCAACTGGAACATTCAAGTATACATCCTCATATGAATGAAACCCGCTGTCAATAATAACGGAATCAATATTGTCTTTCGTAACAGCAATCGGGTCAAGGCTATAATACAGCACATCGTTTTTCCCATCACTTATCGTCTCCGATACTTCCAGATCGTCGTTATTTGCTAGCTTAACCGCATATTCCGCTGCCGCCTTTGCCAAGTCGTCTACTGGCTTATATACGGTCATCTCCTGCGTTCCGTCCACGATTCTTTGGCAAGCCGCAAGATCCGCGTCTTGACCCACAAGGACGACACTGTCAACGAGACGATTCTCTGCAAGCGCAAGATATGCCTGACTCGCAAGATCGTCGTTCCCACACATAACTGCCTGAACATCTGATGTAACCGCAAGTCCGTCACTTACAATCTGGAATGCCTTTTCAGCGACCCATCCTTCGCAATAATCCGAATACACGATAGTCAGGTTACTCCCGGAAATTGCATCTTCAAAACCGTCTTCCACCATCTCGACATTATGATCACTCAGTGGGCCATATACGGCAAACACATTCCCGCCATCCGGAAGATTCTCAATCAGCGACTCTGCCATGAGTTTCCCGACTTCGACATTGTCAAAGGATATGTACAGATCCACATCTGCGTTCATAATCAGACGATCATATGCAATCACCTTTATTCCTGCATCGTGAGCTTTCTTCACGACAGACTTCAGTGCATCTCCATCCACCGCCACAATAACAATTACGTCAACCTTCTTATCAATGAAGTACTGGATCTGCGAGATTTGTTCGTCAGAGTCTCCGTTTGCATTCTGAACATTCACTTCCGCGCCAAGTTCTTCGGCCCTCGATACGAAAACATCGCGATCTCGAAGCCAACGTTCGACCACAAAAGTATCAAAAGTAATGCCTATCTGCGTGACGTCCGACTTCGCAGCATCCTGCGATGCGGTTAATTGCTGCGATGACGTGCATGACGAGAGCATCACAAGGGCAACAACTAAAGAAACACAGACATGAATCGATTTTTTCACTGCAATTTCTCCCTATATTCACTGGGTGTAACACCTACGTATTTTTTGAAAATACGGCTGAAATAGTTTGGATCCGAATAACCTGCGTCAACACATACCTCTTTTATACTCAGTTTTCTGTTTTGAAGCAAGTGTTTTGCTTCTTGTATTCGTACATTTGTCAGATATTCGATGAAATTCTCTCCCGTTTCATCTTTAAACAGCTTGCTGAAATAGTACGGGCTGATATCCACGGACCGCGAAACATCTTCAAGAGAAATGTCCTTCCCAAAATGGCTATCAATATATGTTTTTGCCTTTCCAACCAAACTTGCATCCTTCACATTGTTTTCTGATGAAATCGTTCGGCATGCTTCGAGTATTTTGTCCAGAAACCATGTCTTAACCTGTTCATACTCACGCATTTCGATTAGCTGCGGTAAATACTTCGTTCTTGATCGAAATGTATAGGTAATTGCACCCGTCGCATAAGCAACCTTCTCCGCAAAAAGCACAAACTCAAGGACCTTAAGCTTAATATCCAATTCGCAATCAGCATAGTTTTCAACCATCCAGTTGAAAAAATACGTTGCTTCATCTTTTGCGCCAGCAATGTCACCTTTGCTGATGCGATCAAAAAGTGTCCTTTCAATCTCAATCGGATATGTCTCCTCATAATCACAGCCCTTCGAAACATCGTCAATATGAACAATTGTCTGCTCGTCCATTCGAAGTGCATGTATAGCGTCTTTATATGATTCCGCACTAAGTGCGATCGGGCGGACGGATCCAATACCGACTCGAAAATGCATATCAATTTTGCTGCGCAATTTGCGGATCATACTTCTGGATTTCTCGATCATCGCAATTCTCTCGTTATACTCCATCTGTCCTTCCTCGCAAAGAACGCAGATAACAAGCTTGTTCGACATCATTGCGCCTGTTATGCAAGGGAAAAATTCACGAATGATCTCGCGAAAATCCCGATCATATTGATGCGCGCGAACCCCCGCACCAACCGGATTCGTGAGACGTCCATTCTTGATTTCGTCACCCCACTCGATTACCAAAATTTGTGCATACTCTTGCGCGATTCCGAGTAACTCTCGGTAATTCCTTGTATCTTCTTTGTATTCGTCATCAGAAATCAGCGAGTAAATAAATCCGCTCTCAATAATTGGCAGAACGGCTTCCATTTTCTCGCGGATACGCAGATCATCACTGCGACGATCGCGGTGTTCGTCAACGATTCTCATCGCCTTCGTAATTACCTCCGTAATAATGCGATGATTCACGGGTTTGGTTAAATACTCGAGAACGCCAAGGTTAATGGCCTCTTTGGCGAAAACAAACTTATCGTAAGCCGTAATGACTACAAAAATCTTAGCAGGCGTCTGCCGTTTGATTTCTCGAATTGCCTGGAGACCATTGATTCCCGGCATTTGCAAATCCATGAAAACAATATCCGGATGAAATCTTTCGGCAATTTCAATCGCAGCTCGCCCGCTCTTTGCCGATTCAAGTTCGCATGATCCTCCGAAGTTCTTTTCGATCAGCGTCTTCAGCGAATCCACCATGATCCCCTCGTCATCTGCGATTAAAATCTTATACATCCTCTTTCTCCTCTGCGTCGTTCTCATAAGGAATTGTGATTAGCACCTCAGTGCCCTTATCTTTCCCGTCACAATGAATAGCAATGACATCCTGCGTCTCATAATACAGCCTCAGTCTGCTGATTACATTATTCATACCAATGCCCGTCGAATCCGGACGATCTTCATCAGATTGCGGTTCGCCATGCAAAACCTTATCAATCTGATCTTCTGTCATTCCCCGACCGTTATCACGAATGCTAATACATATATTCTTGTCACATTTGGAAATGGAAAGAATGATTTCGCCATCCCCTTCCATATCGCGGATGCCGTGCTTAACCGCATTTTCTACAATCGGCTGTAGAACGATACTTGGGAAACGGACGCCAAGCACCCGTCTATCAACCTTCTTCGTAAACTTGATATCACCAGAAAATCGCACATTCATAATGTATATGTAGTTGTCTACGACAAGAAGTTCTTCTTTCAGTGTTACATCCTCATTCACCCTTTTCACATTATATCGGAAAAAATCCGCCATTTTTTCTATGAAAATGCAGGTCTTCTCCGCGCCTTCCAACATGGCAAGCTGTGCTGCGGCATTTAAGGAATTGAACAGGAAATGGGGGTTGATTTGAGCCTGAAGATACTTCAGCTGAGCATCTTTCAGATGCGAATCCATAAGGAGCTCCTTCTCCTTCATTTCACGTTCCTTATCCATATTATCCTTCGTTTTCTGAATATATTCGCGAATACTAAGCAACATTTTGTTGAATGCCTTTGTGACAACACCCACTTCATCATCTGTTGTTACCGGCAGATATTCTACATCGAAATTCCCCTCAGATACGGCATTGGCCTTTTGAGACAATGTAATGAGCGGGCTGATCACGTTGCGCGTCCAAATAATGATAATAAATACATTGATTATCGTAATGCAAATCAAAATGACGGAGCTTACGATCTCCATGTATTGCAGAGATCCCTGTAGAACCATATAATTATCCGAATTCAGTTCGAACTGCATGTTGTTTAGTGTGTAAATATCATCGTTAATATACCCGAAAAGATCTTCCGCTTCCTCATAGTCTTCTTTATACTTCTCGACATTTCTGCCTCGCTTGGCTTGAATTGTGTCATCTGTAACGGAAAGATAGGTGTTGGACATTTCTCTTATGTTTTTCTCGAGAAGAAGCATGGAATTGGCCGATGTTTCATCATTTAGCAGCCCCACAAGATCCCTATATGTCTGCGTATCAATATAGTAGCTATTCAGCGCATCTGTACTCTTCGTATTTAGAAATTCATAGACATCGTCTTGTACAAGAGCAAGCGAATCGGAAAGTTCGTTTAAGCTGACATTGCTAACATATAGTGTATCAATTCTCCTGATTGTTTGATTCACGCGCTGATACATAACCAGATTAATGACAAAAATGATCATGGACGCAAGAATAAAGACCCATATCAACTTGGTACGGATCGATGAGTGCTTATGTTTGTTTTTTTTCAGACTAATTCGCTTCACATCCACACCTTCTTGCTATATGAATTTCTTCATAAAACCCCGCATCAACGCTACTCTTCTTCAATATA